>JAQUHN010000163.1 GCA_028683555.1 Geobacteraceae bacterium
GGGATAAAAGCGCGGGTCGCGGGATGCTGCGGCAATTGCCATTTCCTGTACGGTAGCCCATAGCGGTTTTTCTGACGTGAAGCAACCGATGCAACCACGCAGTTTATCATGCATCTTGATCGTGACAAAACAGCCTCTTTTTTCTCCCAGGCAGTCGTTTTCAGCGGAGATTTCTTTTACGGTTCCGTTTTTCACGTATTCGAAGATACTTTCCTTGGCAATCGCTATCAGTTGCTGCTTGTTTTTCAGTGTTAGATGATTTTCCACATGATCCTCCGGAAGTTATCTGCACGACTTTCTCTTTCTATACAATATTTAGCTGCTGAAGACAAATTGAAACCGGTTTAAATGGGATGGTGATTGTCCGGTGAACTGATGCTCTTTTATTATTTGTAAGATTTCTCGTGTTAAATTGCAGTTTTCTGTTGTATTTTAGCTGTCTTCGCTACAGTAATTTTCGGTGGGGAAAAAAATCTTGACATTTAAATCGAAAATAGTATAGTCGCGTTTTGTTTGGCAAGAAAAACCACGCGCGGTGCGCGATTTTGGTACTACAAAAGGAAAAGAGGTGATTATGTCAATGAAAAAGCTTATCGCATTAGCTCTGTGCCTTGTTCTCGCTATGGCTTTCGCCGCTGGTTGCAAGAAAAAAGAGGAAGCTCCGGTTCCTGCTCCTGAAGCAGCAGCTCCGGCTCCTGAAGCAGCTCCTGCTCAGGCTCCTATGTCTTCTGCCGCAGCACCTGAAGCAAAGTAATTTCCCGACGACAATTGTTGCTTGGAAAGGAAAGCCTACAGAGAAATCTGTAGGCTTTTCACGTTTCAGGGGTTGAAATATCTTGACATAGTTACCCCTGAATGGTAGGAAGAACAGTCATTTACAGCCGAGATTTGCCTGAATGGAGTGATGATGGAAAAAACATTTGCAATAATAAAACCGGATGCAGTGGAGCGGAACATTGTCGGAAAAATACTGACAAAAATAGAATCCGCCGGATTCACCATAGTAGCCATGAAAAGAATCCGACTTACCAGGGAGCAGGCCATGGGCTTTTATTATGTCCACAAGGAACGCCCCTTTTATGCCGACTTGTGCTCTTATATGGCCAGGGGGCCCGTTGTGGTGCTTGCCCTGGAAAAAGAAAATGCCATTGCCGACTGGCGTGCTCTCATGGGCGCTACCAACCCGGCCAACGCCGATGAAGGAACAATCAGAAAAGAGTTCGGCGTCAGTCTTGAAGAAAACTCGGTTCACGGCTCTGACTCACCAGAATCGGCGCTCTATGAAATCCCCTATTTTTTCAGTTCTCTGGAACTGGTATAAAAGAAAATTTGACAGGAAAAAAGCCCTTCCCGGTGAAGGGCTTTTTTGTTCATACTATGGAAAAAGTCGATATAAAAAACTTCTGTCTGGAAGATCTTGAAGCATTTCTGCAAGGCCTTGGTAAAGAAAAGTACCGCGCCAAGCAGATATTCAAATGGCTTTATCAACGAGGCGCAACTAGTTTCGATGAGATGACCAATCTCTCCAAGGATTTTCGTCAGGAGCTTGCGTTGCAGGCTCGAATTACTTCTTTGCAGCCGGAGAAAGTCGAGAAATCGGTTGATGGCACAAAGAAATACCTGTTCGTGCTGGAGGATGGATCAAGCATCGAATCGGTTCTCATCCCTGAAGAAGATCGTGCGACACTCTGCGTTTCCACGCAGGTAGGGTGTGCCATGGGCTGTCGTTTCTGTTTGACGGGTAGCTTCAGCTTGAAACGTAACCTCAGTTGTTCGGAGATCATAAATCAAGTTTGTGCTGCTCAGACGACTGATCGAATTACCAATATCGTGCTGATGGGAATGGGTGAACCGCTGGCCAATCTCGAAAACGTCATCAGTGCCTTGAAGATTATGACCTGTCCCGACGGATTCCAGATCTCGAATCGTCGGGTAACCGTTTCCACCTCAGGCCTTGTTCCGGAAATCGAAAAACTGGGCCGTGCTGTCATTGTCAACCTTGCTGTTTCACTCAACGCGACGACTGATGAGCAGCGCGACCTGCTGATGCCCATCAACAGGAAGTACCCGCTGGCAACACTCATTGCCGCGTGCCGGAATTTCCCCCTGCCGAATCGCCGCATGATCACCATTGAATATGTTATGGTCAGAGGCATTAATGATACTATCGAGGACGCCAGGAGACTGGTTAAGCTCTTGAAAGGGATTCCCGTCAAGGTTAACCTGATCCCCTTCAATGAATATGACGGTTGTGAGTTCAGAAAGCCGGAACAGGAATCTATTGACCGGTTTCACCGCCACCTGCTCTACAAGAACCTCACGGTTATTACCAGGGCCAGCAGAGGGGCGGACATATCAGCTGCCTGCGGTCAGCTACGCGCCAAAATGGAAAAAGATGGCGCCAACTGATCAGGCGTCCCTGTAGCGTATTTTTGGAAAGAGAATCGGAGATACTAAAAGATGAAAAGTGATCATGTCTTAGGTGTAATCGGAGGCAGCGGCCTCTACGAGATGGAAGGACTGACAGATGTTGAGGAGATTACCGTAGCGACACCATTCGGCGATCCCTCTGATACGTTTGTTACCGGAATGCTTGATGGCGTCAGGATGGTATTTCTCCCCCGTCATGGAAAAGGGCATCGCCTGCTTCCCTCGGAGGTTAATTACCGCGCCAATATCTACGGCATGAAGAAACTCGGGGTGACGCGACTTATTTCCGTATCGGCGGTTGGCAGCATGCGCGAGGAAGTAGAGCCCGGACACATTGTCATCCCCGATCAATTTATCGACCGTACAAACGCTACCCGTACCAATACTTTTTTCGGCAACGGGGTTGTCGCGCATGTGCAGTTCGCTAATCCGGTCTGTGGCGACCTGTCCGCTGTTCTCGACACTGCCGCCCGTAAGGCAGGTGCTCGGGTCCATGCTGGAGGTACCTATCTCTGTATGGAGGGCCCCGCTTTTTCAACCAGGGCAGAATCTCTGCTGTACAGGACTTTTGGCGTTACCGTCATCGGTATGACTAATATTCCTGAAGCAAAGCTGGCCCGGGAAGCGGAAATCTGTTACGGGGTCATCGCCCTCGCCACCGACTACGATTGCTGGCATGAGACCCATGATGACGTGTCTGTGGATGCGATTCTCGAAATTATCAGGCAGAACGTTGCCATGGCAAAATCCATCATCCGCAATGCTGTCGCCAGTCTTAATGACGAGAGAAAATGCCCTTGCGTCGATGCTCTCCGGTATGCGATTATCACGGACAGGTCGGTCATCCCGGAAAAAACCAAGTCGGATCTTGAACCGATTATCGGCAAATACCTTTAATCGACTTTGTTTTTGAGATAATTTATTTTCGCTGGCCCTCCCTCTGGGTGCAGGGGTACGAAAAATCGTATAAAGACAGCGTTGCAATTGGTTGCAGGCAGTTAAAATAATCTTCAGGAGAAATACTTACATGGGCATTCTGGTTGTCGGTTCGGTGGCACTAGATTCGGTGGAGACGCCATTCGGAGTGGGTGAGAATGTGCTGGGTGGCTCGGCAACATACTTTGCCACATCTGCCAGCTATTTTACCGATGTGAGCCTTGTTGCTGTGGTTGGCGAGGATTTTCCCGAAGAGCACATATCATTTCTCAAATCACGCAATATCGATCTTCGTGGGCTGACCCGCACTCCTGGTAAGACATTTGCCTGGAAGGGCAGGTACGGTTTTGACCTCAATGAGGCCCAGACATTGGAAACCCGCCTCAACGTGTTTGAAACCTTTAAACCTACTATTCCCACCGAATATGCCGATGCGGATTTTCTTTTCCTTGCCAATATCGATCCGGATCTTCAGATGGATGTGGTGCGTCAGGTCAAGCGCCCACGGATTATTGCCAGTGATACCATGAACTACTGGATATCCTCTAAACCGGAATCACTGAAGAAGGTTATTGGTGAGGTTGATATTCTCATCATTAATGATGCCGAGGCACGCCAGCTTTCCCAAGAACCGAACCTTGTCAAGTCAGCCAGGAAAATATTGTCTCTCGGTGTCAAAACGCTCATCGTGAAAAGGGGTGAGTATGGAGTATTGATGTTTACCGACTCAACCATTTTCGCTGCGCCGGCATATCCCCTGGAGAAAGTCTTCGATCCAACCGGGGCAGGTGATACCTTCGCGGGAGGATTCATGGGGTATCTGGCAAATACGGGCAATGTCAGCGAAGCAGGAATTCGCCAGGCCATTATCTTCGGTAGTGTTATGGCTTCCTTCAACGTTGAGGAATTCAGTCTTGATAGGTTGCGGCACCTTTCCTACCGCGAAATTGAAGATCGGTATCGCAGTTTCAAGGCAATGACCCACTTTGAAGGTCTTTCGGAGTCTGCTTGAGTCCCGCAGGCCGTTACCGGTATGCGGGGGTCCTCGAGACTCTCTTGACGGAGGCGACCATGAAAAAGGTATTCATACTCGTACTGCTCTTTGCCCTGGTGTTGTCATCCGGTTGTGCTGCCATGGAGGCGTCGAGGAAAAAGGCGTCTTACCATTATCAGATGGGACTTTCGTTTCTGGTTGAGGGCAATTACACCCGGGCGCTGATCGAGTTGACTGAGGCGGAGAAAATTACGCCCGATGATCCGGTGCTGCTGAATAAACTCGGGCAGGCCTATTTTTTCAAAAGAAGATTTGATATTGCCGAGACAAAATACCTGCGAGCAATCGAACTTCGTCCCAATTATTCCGAGGCGAGAAACAACCTTGGCGCCACGTACCTGGAAATGCAGCGGTGGGATAGTGCCATCAAGCAGTTGACGCTGGTCTATAATGACATCTTTTATCAGAATCATGATACTGCTGCCATGAATCTTTCCCTGGCATATTATGGTAAAGGGGATTATGAAACGGCGCTTTCCCTGTTGCGACCCGTTGTCGCAGCTAATCCGAGAAGCCCGGTTGCCAGAATGAATATGGGCCGGGTGTATTTTGCCGATGACAAGGTAGGACTGGCGATACAAGAGTTCAAGAAATCCATCGAACTCAATAACGACTATGCCCGGGCGCACTTTAATCTGGCGCTTGCCTTCCTGAAGTTCCAAAATTTTGCCGCGGCAAAATCGGAATTCCTCGAGGTTGTCCGAATTGAACCGGACAGTGAACTTGGTCAGCTTTCAAAGGAACATCTACAGATGCTCAAGTGAGAAGCTTATGACAGATACTTTCGTTTCTGGGGATGAGGAGCTTTCAGCCGGTCGGGTTCTCCGAAAATCCCGCGAGGAGCAGGCGGTTAGTCTGGAAGAAGTTGCCCGGGTAACCCGGATAGCCAAGAGTTATCTGGCTGCTCTGGAAGATGATGCATACGAGAAACTGCCGAGTGATGCCTATGTCAGGGGGTTTCTCCGCGTATATGCCAATTTTCTCGGCCTACCGGTGGAGACTGTCCTCTGCCGGTATCGACCCGGAACTGGCGAGGGTCTGGCGGAGGAGTCCGAACAGGAACCGTCTGCTGTCAACCGCCGCAGTGGCAATTCCTTGGTTTCCAAACGCCTGTTTTGGTCTGTTTCGGCCGTATGTTTAGCGGCAGTCGCCGGTTTTTTTCTGCTCGATAGAATCGAGCAGAAAGACGATATGCAAGAAACAACTGTATTGACGTCTCCTGTTACAGAAAATGCAGTTGTCCCCACCGTTCAACTCCCGTACACCAGCGGTTCGAAGCAGGGAGCCCCGCCGCAAAATACCATGGTAGACGTTGCCGTCCCAACCACTCAGCCTGAAGTTTCGGACTCGGGCGTAATTTTAAAGATCAAGGCCCTCGAAGACGGTTCACTTGATCTTACTATCGACGAGACAATCAGTCAGCACTATGACCTGAAGGCCGGTGATCTCATTGAATGGAAAGGTGAGAAGGTTTTTTATCTGGATCTGGAAAATGCCGGGGGTGTTGAGGCAGAACTCAACGGTAAACTTCTCAAATCCTTCGGAGAGAAAGGGGTTCCTGCTCATGTTGTCTTAAGTGCCGGGTATGATGGGGGAAAAACAGCGCCCTGATCCTGTCGAACGCTTGACAGTGTGCCTTCTGATGGTAAACTTCAAGGCGATGAAGGCAAAGAGAATTGACAGCGCCAGTGCGGCGCAGGTAAAGAGGATCCTCGTTGTGGAGGACGAAGATAATACCAGGCATGCCCTTACCAAGCTTCTGACGCGGGAAGGTTTTCTCGTCGAAGGAGTCTCCAATGGCTACGAGGCATTGTGTTACCTTCGTCGTCAACCGGTACACCTCATCGTCACGGATATCAAGATGCCGAGAATGGATGGTATTACCTTTCTGAAAGAACTCAACAAGAGTTTCCCGCAAAGCAATGTGATAATGATAACGGCCTATGGAGGGGTGGATTCCTATCTGGAAGCCATGAACCTGGGTGCTTTCGAGTATATAAACAAGCCCGTGCAGATAGATGAATTGAAAATGATCATGAAAAAAATTCTCGATGCTGATGGTTCCTGAATCAGTCGTAAGGAGGAAGTATGCAAGATTTTTCAGTTATTCTATTTGCCACGGATTTTTCCGAAATATCCGAATATGCCTTCGACTACGCCCACACTTTAGCGAAAAAATTTGACAGTAAACTCATTGTCATGCATGTCATCAATGAGCCTGTTGATCTACGCGGTTTTTACGTTCCCCATATCTCTTTTGATTCTCTCGAAAAAGAAATTGAATTGGCGGCCGAGAAAATGATGAAGAAGTTCTGTGCCGGAAGGCTGGTGGGGCTGGCGGATAGTGAAACTGTTATCGTTTCCGGTATCCCTTACGAGGAAATCCTGAAAAAAGCCGACAACGAAAATGTCTCACTTATTGTGCTTGGTACCCATGGCCGGGCAGGACTCGATCATCTCCTTTTCGGCAGTACTGCAGAAAGAGTGGTGCGGAGATCACGCTGTCCGGTCATGACTATCCGCCCACCGGTGGCAGAGTAGTGATGTCGGTGAATCGCAACCAAGTATGAAAAGGCAGCCAGTCGCTGCCTTTTCTGTTTCCAGGCAGAAATGATAGGGGCGTTCCTTATGACGAAGCAAGCGACCCGTAAACAAAATGTTGCGCGAGATGTCACAGCTCGCAACACAACACTTCTGGTGGTCGATGACGAGAAGGTGAATCGAGATTTGACGGCTCAAATCTTCCGCAACCGGGGATTCAGGGTTTTTACCGCGTCGAACGCTTCAGATGCTCTCGTCCTGGTAGAGCAGGAGCATCCTGAAGTTGTGCTGCTCGATTATATGATGCCCGGTAAGGATGGCTTCTCCGTACTAACGGACATCAAAATCAATTTTCCTGATATCTATGTGATTATCCTTACGGGAAGAGGGAGCGAGCAGATAGCCGTAACCCTCATGAAAGCCGGCGCTTCCGATTATATTCTCAAGCCATTTTTGAATCCGGACCTGGTGGAACGGGTTGAGAAAGTACTGAAGGTGCGAGAGGTCGAGTTGCGGAATCGTGAACTCGTCCTGGAGCGGGATCGACTGCTGCGTGAAATAGAGTCCTGGAACAGAACGCTTGAAATGCGTGTCCAGGAAAAAACCGAGGAGCTGAAAAAGATCCAGGCGGAAATAGTTCAGACTGAAAAGATGTCGACCCTCGGCTACATTTCAGCAGGCATGGCCCATGAAATCAGAAACCCTCTCAATTCGATCGGATTGTATGTTCAGTTGTTGAAGGGAGGTGTCGACGATTCGGAGCAGGTTGATTTTCTGGAGAAGATAGAAACGGAAGTGCGGCGAATTGACAGTATCCTGCGCAAATTGATGGATGTTGTTAAGAGGCCCCGCTATCACTTGCAGCATGTGTCAGTTCCAGAAATAATCGATTCATTGCTCGATTTGTTCCAACCCCGCGTGAAACTGCATGGTATCAAGGTCAAGCGGGACTATCGGGTGGATCCACCGCTTATTCTTGCCGATGCGGCAGAGATTGAACAGATATTTTCTAATCTGTTCGCAAATTCTATTGAAGAGATGACGGAAGGCGGTGTTTTATCGGTCGTGTTGGAGCAGGATCATGATATGATGCATGTTCAGGTAGCCGATACCGGCAAAGGCATTCCCAAAGAAGATCTGCAAAAGATTTTTGATCCGTTTTACACCACAAAGAATAGCGGGACCGGTCTTGGACTTTCCGTTGTTCTCAGGATAGTGCGTACTTATAACGGCAAGATCGAGGTGACCAGCGAGGTTGGCAAGGGAACGAAATTCACCGTTTCACTACCGCTGCTTGCTGTGGTCTCCTAGGGGTTTCTCCTTCCAATTTTTATCATGTTAGTGTAGTATTGCCCCATTTTAAAGGCCTTTCCAGAGGTTCTGATGCAAACCCCGAGAGCCAAAATTCTCATTATCGATGATGATGCCCTGTTTCAGAAAATTCTTTCGGACGTCTTCCGGGATAACAATTTTGTCGTTGTAACCGCAGATGACGGGCTCGAAGGGATCAAGGCCTTTCTTGATGAGGCGCCGGAAGTGGTAATTACGGATCTCGTCATGCCGAAGCTTGGTGGAGGCAGTACCTGCCTGGAGATTACCCGGTTGGCAGGAGACTCTTCACCCG
>JAQUHN010000164.1 GCA_028683555.1 Geobacteraceae bacterium
AATCACTGGGTAAATACCTGGCAAAAGCACCGGGTATCGCCGGATCCACAATCCTCGGCGACGGCCGGGTTGCCCTGATCATCGATCCGGCGGGAATCATTGAAATGGAAGAATCGGGCAGTGCCGGCTGCTGGGCTGCCTAAGCCTGCCGGTTATGATTGTTTGTTCAACATTACCCTACCAAACGGTACCTTAAGCAATCTCGGGGAAACTGAAACGTGCTTACATACAAGATATGTCCTTCAGACACTACAACGGATAGGAGATTTATGAAGTTATCCGATGCTGATTTCGAAATACTCAGGGATTTCATCTACAATACCTGCGGGATGTATTTCACCATACAGAAAAAGTACTTTGTTGAAAGCCGTCTGACACGGCGAATGGAAAAGCTCAATATCAAACAGCATGGCGAGTACTTCCGGTTTCTGAAAGGCGGCGCAACCGGGTCTGTCGAACTAAAGCAACTGCTGAACGATCTGACCACCAACGAAACATACTTTTTCCGCAATCCTCCACAGTTGAAAGCACTGGAAACTCAACTGCTCCCCGAAGTGGCAACACCGAAAGAAAAGATCGGCTTCCGTAAACTCCGGATATGGAGCGCCGGTTCATCCTCCGGGGAGGAAGCCTATACTCTCGCGATGCTGCTGCTGGAAAAGCGCGATTCCCTCCTGAAAAACTGGATTTTCGATATTGTCGGAACCGACATCAACGACGAGGTCCTTGCCAAGGCAAAGGAAGGTGTCTATAACGCCTATTCGGTTCGCCATGTCCCCGACTATTACATGCGAAAATACTTCAAAAAGGAGTCAAATGACCGCTTCGTCCTCGCTCCGGAGGTAAAGAAACTGGTAACGTTCCAGCATCTCAATCTGTACGACGACAACAAAATGATTTTCATGAAAACCTTTGATTTCATCTTCTGCGCCAACGTCCTGATCTATTTCGACACGGCTTCGAAATCCAAGGTTGTGCAACATTTCTACAATAACTTGCAGCCCTATGGCTACTTTTTCGTCGGCCAATCGGAGTCGCTCCACGGGGTGAGCGATAAGTTCAAAACAGTCCACTTCCCCGGTGGCTTCGCATACAAAAAGTAGCGATAGAGGAGGATTCCTGTGGAAAACAACAGTAAGATGTCAAAAGCGCAACAAATGGTAAAAGGCATCCACGAACTGCCGACCATTCCGGAAATAGCAACAAGGGTCCTCGACATGTTCGACAAGCCGAACGTGGAACTTGAAGAACTGGCCGAAACGATCCTTGTCGACCAGGTAATGGCTTCACGGGTCATCAAAATCGTAAACTCGCCCTTTTTCAAACCGATGCACGAGATCAAGTCACTAAAAAGAGCGCTTATTTATCTCGGCTTTCGGCAGATACGACACATCGCCCTCACCTGCTCCATCATCGACGCTTTCGAAGGCAAAACAGGGGTTTTTGACGTCAAGACCTTCTGGGAGCATTCTTTTGGCGTCGGGGTCGTTTCAAAGATAATCGCCCAGCGGATCCGCTATCCGGAAACCGAAAAAGCATATATCGTCGGCATTATCCATGATATCGGCGAGGTGTTCCTGAGCTATTACATGAAAGATAACTTTCAGCAGGTAGTCGACGAAATCTCGGGAACTAACCGCAGCTTTATCGAAGTGGAAGACAAACTTCTCGGCACGACCCATTGCGAAGTCGGCTACTGCCTGGCAAAAAACTGGAACTTTCCCCCGGAGTATTGTGACGTAATCGCTCATCACCACGCACCGCAAAATGCCACCTGCGACCCTACCCTGTCCGCCATCGTTAACCTGGCGGACCTTTTCTGTTCCGTACGCCAACTTGATTATGGCGGACGTGAGTGGATAAGCTTCAACCTTGCGGAAGAACCTTCATGGAAAATCCTCAAGGAGTTTGCACCCAACTTCATCGACCTGGATGTGGAACGGTTCTGTTATGAACTTGACGAACGTGTCCCCGAGGTTCAAGATCTTGTTGGATCATTGTTCGAGGGTATGATAAAAAAGTAACTACTATCCAGGTCGTTTGACTGAAGACCGTGAGGACAGCAACCTATGCAATTGCGCACATCGCACTGTCTTCGAAACAGGGGCAGTGGCAGAGCCGGCAGCATAGCTCGGGTGGGTTGAGCAAAACGGTTCAGATCCCGCACAATTCGGCCTCAACACCTGAGTAGATACAAAAAGTGAGGCTCCATGATTCAGCCAAGGCCTAGAAAAATCCGCGTTCTTATCGTTGACGACTCATCCTTCATGAGGATGGCGATTCGCCGCATCCTCAGCAGTGACCCTGATATCGAGATCGCCGGCACAGCCAACAACGGTGCCGAAGGGGTTCAGAAGACCCTGGAACTGAAACCAGATCTGGTAACCATGGATGTGGAAATGCCGGTCATGGACGGGATTGCAGCCCTGAAGCAGATCATGGCCAAGGAACCCACCCGGGTCATCATGGTCTCGACCCTCACCAATGAAGGGGCTAAAGCAACCTTCGACGCCCTGGAAGCGGGAGCCGTCGATTACATCCCGAAAAACATCACCGACTCAACCTCGGCCCAGGCCATCTTCCGCGAAGAAATTCTGCGCAAGGTAAAAGAGGCGGTACGGTCCTCCACGGATCGCAGATCCGTCCCGCCAAGCAGGCAGGCGCCGCTCGTCAGGCGTGTTGCCGAAGCAAGGCTGCCGAAGATCAGAATGAATTATGTGGCCATCGGCGCATCAACCGGCGGCCCGGTAGCCCTGCAAGAGGTTCTCTCCCGCATCCCCATCAATTTCCCGTTCGGCATCATGGTTGTAATCCATATGCCGAAAGCCTTTACCGGCCCCTACGCGGAAAGACTCAACGCCAAATGCTCGCTGACTATCAAAGAAGCAGCCGAAGGTGATATACTCAAGCCGGGAACGGCGCTCATTGCCGCGGGAGGCAGCCATACCCTGATCACCCGTCGACCGGGAGGGCTTTGCGTGCAGCAGGCCCCCACCAGCGAATACCCGAAAAACACTTATGTGCCTTCCGTTGACCTGATGATGACCTCTCTGGCCGATGCCTGCGGTGGGGCTATGCTCGGCGTAATTCTCACCGGGATGGGCAATGACGGCTTCAAGGGGATGCAGCATCTGAAAAGCAAAGGCGGGATAACCCTGGTACAGGATGAGGCAAGCTCAACCATTTACGGCATGCCGAGGGCCTGTGTAAATGGCGGCGTTGCGGACCTGGTCCTGCCCCTTGACCAAATCGGCTTCGAAATTGCAAAAACAGCAGAAAACGGCAGACGTTGAACAATTCAACAGCGAACAAAACCCAAAGAAAGAGTTACTGCAATGAACACTGAACTGGAAAAGACTATCATGTCGGCCGGTGACTTGCCGACCATACCCATTGTTGCGACAAAAGTCATGCAGCTCATCGAAAGCGACCGGGCCACGGCAGCCGAACTCTCCAAGGTTGTTTCCTCGGATCCGGCAGTAGCCGCCCGCGTACTGAAAATATCCAACTCTTCCTTCTACGGCCGACAGGGAAAGATTCAGAACCTTTCTTCAGCTATCGTACTACTCGGCTTCACCACCCTGAAAAGCGTCGTGGTGACCGCTTCACTCAGCCAGGTTTACCAACCGTTCGGGCTTACGGAAAAGATGCTCTGGGAACACTCCTTCGGCGCCGGCCTGGCATCGAAGATAATTGCCAAGAGTATCGGCGGAATCGACCAGGAAGAAGCCTTTCTGGCCGGATTGTTCCACGATATCGGTAAAGTCATCATGAACAGCCAGGATCCCGCCAAGTTTCAGATGGTGATGGAACGCTGTTACAACGAGGAAATACGCTTCAACGAGGCGGAAAAGAGCTTCTTCTCGTTTACCCATGAGGAAGCCGGCGCCCTCGTCATCAAGAAATGGAATTTCCCCGATGCGCTGACCCAGATAGTACAGCAGCATCATGCCTTCGCCTTTAGCGAGCTTACCGATCTTTCCGTCCTCCAGATGACTTCGGTGATAAACCTCGCCGACCTTTTCTGTATCAGGCTCGGGATCGGGCAACGTTACCCGACGGAAGATCTTTCCCTTACCAGCACCAAGGCGGCCGGTTTTCTCGGACTTGATGACGAAAAACTGGAAGCACTCCTGGAAGAATTCAGCGAAGCATACGAAACAGACAAAAGCTCCCTTTCTGCAGCGTGATCATCACGCCGACCCAGAAAACAACAAAAGGGAACAGGGTGCCTTGCGCCCCCAGTTCCCTTTTCTAATCTGACAATCCACGCAAACAATATTCTCTACTTTATCCGGACAATCCTGGCATCTTTCTTTTCGCCGCTGACCTGGCCCATCCCCCTATCGGCGTATGATTTACCGGGATACACCGACACCCTGTTTTTACCCTGTCTTTTTGCCTCGTACAAGGCATGGTCGGCTCTTACCACCAACTCCTTCATGGTACATAGGTCACGGGAAGACCTGTGTGCAACGCCAATACTGGCGGTAACCTTTATCTGCCGGCCGTTATAGGTCACAAGGGTTTGCGCCAGTTTGACGCGGATCCTCTCACCGATTTCAAGGGCACCCAGGGGAGACACCATGGAAAGCAGCGCGGAAAACTCCTCACCGCCGCTTCGCACGACAAGGTCGGAACCACGGGTACACTCCCGAAGCACCCGCGCCACCGTCTGTAGGACCAGGTCGCCGGCCGGGTGACCGTAGGTATCGTTGATCAGCTTGAAGTTATCCAAATCGATGACCAGCAGCGACAACGGCGTCACCTGTCTCTTGCAGCCCTCCATCTCCAGCATCTCCTCAAGCACGCGACGGTTGAAAAGACCGGTAAGCCCGTCACGCATGGACAGTTCCTTGACCTTGCCGTATTCGAGGGAATTGCGCAGCGCAGCACCGAAGCTTTCCATCATCCCCTGCAGCATCTCGTCGGAAAAATGGTTGATAAAATTGAACTCTGAGTAAACCGTAACGCTCCCCAGGCTCAGGGGAAGTTCAAGATAGTTGGTATTGCCGAACACCAGGCTCCCTTCCGGCCCTTCCAGCCCGAGACTCCGATAGCCCTTCACATCATGGGCCCGCAAGCCCACATAGTTCCTGAGAATGTCCGACAGGTCATCCGGAGCGTTGTCGATGTCGCGGGGAGAAAACGCCATGATCCGCTCCTCGATTCCGGATGTCAACGTTACCACCATCAGATTGAAACGGAAATATTCGTAAATCTTCCGTGCGGCAGCTTGCAGCACCTCCTCGGTAATCAACGAAGCGGTCACGGATCTGAAGAAATCAGCCATAAATGACATTTCCCGCAGGTTCCTGCGCGTGCCGATCACATCGCACACGTTGTTCACCAGCATCTCGAGCCTGGCTCCGGACCGTTGATTCACAAGCTGCGCATCCTGGGTGCTTATGGCATTTCTATCGGTATTCATAAAGACTTTCTCCCTCACACGGAGTTACTCTTCGTCAGACACATCCCACTCATCTTCTGCGGAAGCGGCGCGTCTCCTCGCCTCGGCGGAAATAGTGACGGTATCATGATCATCATCGTGACGATAACGCTTGCATCCCCGCTTATCCTTAGCAGAACCAGCACCGTCATGCGTTGCCGACGACACAGTGGCTATTCTGGAGATACTATCCGTCACCGAAAAACCTCCGATCAATATCTGAACAAGTACTTTTACTGAGCATATCGTCAGAAAAAGAAAAAGCTTTAACAGAAAATTTCCAGCCGTTAATGAAAAACTAACGCATCCCTCCCCCCAGCCAGATAATTTCTGACTCTTTTTCAAAATTTTGACACCGGAATCGATCAATATCGTACGGAAAAGATGGTAAAAGCAGGTATAGAATTGCTGCAAGCAAGAAAAATTCAAGTAGAAGAAAAAATATCCGATAAAGACTACAGGGAGATGTGCGATCCAGAGTGAAAAACAAACGGCACGACTTCTGCTACAACAGACCAAATTCAATCCTTCTGCACTAGAAAACTCGCCTCTCGGGAGCGTAGCCATGTCAACTACAGTATCGTCTTCGGAAAAGATGTTCTCCGCACTCCTGCAGCAGCAGACCCTGCGGGATCAGGCGGCAACCAACGCCCTTTCCAGCGGCATGGCTCTTTTCCAGAAGAAAAGATACTCCGAAGCGATCGCCTCGTTCAAACAGGCCACTGCTTTCAAGCCGGAAATGGTCGATGCCTATAACTACATGGGCATGACCTACCTCAAGCAAGGCAAGAACAAGGAAGCTATCGAGGCATACAAGATGTCGTTGAAAGTTGATCGGAACCAGGAACAGGTCTACACGGACTTGGGAAACATCTACTTCTCTGAACAGAGATACAGCGAGGCGGAAGAAGCTTACAAAAATGCCGCTCGTATCAACCCGGCATCGACCCTTGCACCCTACTCGCTCGGCCAGATCTACCTCAAAACCGATCGCTACGCAGACGCCGAAGTACAATTCAAGAAAGTGCAGCGCATGACGCCCAAAGACGGCAACGTCTACTTTGCGCTCGGTCAGACCTACAACAAAATGGGCCGCTACGACGAAGCCGCCAGCCAGCTCGAGCAGGCGGTAACCCTGAAAAAAGACTTTGCCTACGCCCACTTGGAACTGGGCACGGCCTATCTGCAACTGGGCCAGAAAGACAAGGCCCAGGAACAACTCGCCATTCTGAAAGAGCTGGACACCGGCCTTGCCGAAACACTGCAAGCCGATCTTAAAACACCAAAAATACTCACCAGCAACACGGACAAAAGCACCTTCAACTCCCTTCTCGGGCCGGGAAGTTCTCTCGTCCTGCTCGATCCAGCCTTCCTCGAACCCTACGCCTCCAAGGATCTGACCATGACTCTCCAGTTCGACTCGGAGATGGATGCCGCTTCGGTTATGAAGGTAACCAACTGGTCAATCAGCAAAGCCACCGGCGGAACGGGCGGCTACTACAATAACGGATATACCCCGCATCCGGAAAACGAAATCGACTTCAACCCCATCCCCAAGAGCGTCATGTACGACGCCGTCAATCTCCGGGCCACCGTCACTTTCAACCTCTCCCAGAACGAAGACGGCACCGGCATCATCGACCCCTCGCACCTAGTATTCAAATTCTCCGGAACGGACATCTACGGTAAGCAAATGGATCCCGATGCAGATGAGTACGATGGGTTTGCGAAAGAAGGGTTCTGAGAGTATTCCGTACGTCATATGGTTTCAAAAAATGCTTAATCGAGCGATTGACTTCTACAAACAAAATACTTTTCCGAAAGCCTGCATCTGGATGTGCTCTCTTGCGATTACTCACACCAGTTGATGAAATTTAACGGCAGCTATCAAACCTTTCTTCCAGTAAATAAAATTTAACAAGAAAACAGAGGCATTCCACATACCGATTCTCACCGTGTTCTTCTCCCATTAGTTTCCAAGCATCCTACTGGCACATCCGTTGCAAACCAGACAGTCATAATTGTATTTATTTACTTCTTGGATCGTTCACTCCCAATTCTGTGGGTTACCTGCGAGTCCCAAGAAGACAGCATCGATGTTCATCACCCGCCAGACCCATACCAAACAATTAAAAATACATCCTTCAGATGGTCTCGATGAAAACTTTTCGAGCAAATAACCTGTAAAGACGCTTTAGTCAACGGTATCAGATGGCCAACTTAACAAATACATAAGGTTTTCAGGAAACAATCCAATGCCAGATAACAATTTTGCCAACTTACGTAACGAAGCAGAAAGCTTGATCGATCAGGGAAAAAATCAAGAAGCACTTCTTCTTTTAAGCAAGGCGACTTCTGACAAATTAGCAAATTGGGAAATCTATTGGCTTATGGCTCGCGCAGGCAAAAACCTCGGAAACCTGGAGGTTGTTGACTTGGCTTGCAAAGCGGTGCTTGAGTTAAACAAAGAGTTCTGGTTCGCTCGTGAACTCCCTAAGCATGCCAGAGGATACTACTCCCAACTTGAACAGGACAAAATAATTGAAAAGTTCTTTGCAGAACATCCCCCTCAAAGCAGGATCTTTGTTGAAGTCGGTGCCTTCGACGGTGTCCATTATAGTAATGTCAGAAGACTTCAGGAAAAGTACGGATGGAACGGCATATCCATCGAACCTGTCGAAAAAAACTTCAACAAGCTCAAGAAATCCTATGAAGGAGTAAAAGTCGTTTGCGTTCGTTGCGCAGTGGGCGACAAAGAAGGAGTAGCCGAGCTGAATGTCTCCTCCTACCCCCACCTTCCGGAATGGGGAAGCGACGTGGCTACCTTCAGCGAATTGGAGACACACAAATGGCAGCAGTTGTACGGCGCTACCTGGCATAAAGAACAGGTGCCTGTCAGAACTCTCACTGCCATTCTGAAAGATAGCACTATCAATACAGTTGATTTTCTTTCCGTTGATGCAGAGGGGCATGATCTGGATGTTCTGAAAGGATTGGATTTTTCAGTCTATAAACCACAGCTTATTGTTGTGGAATACAATAAGCACCGTCAAGAAATCTTCGATTTCTTGACAGACAAAGGGTATCGACTATTGAAGGATAATGGCCAAGACCTGTTCATGGAG
>JAQUHN010000165.1 GCA_028683555.1 Geobacteraceae bacterium
TGTTCAACAAGCATGGGTTCCTCCTGCAGATAGGTATGGTCGTTGGCGCTTCCATAACTACCTGATGGAACTCATGCTTTCAATTTTTTACGCGTGCCGTTTATGCACGGATGTTTGAGACGAACCATAATTTCTTTAATGTGAGGGAAAAAAAGGGTCTCATATATGTGGAAAACTTTCTTAGCAGTGAAATTAAGAAGCTATTGGGGGCTTCAAGATATGAAATCGAACAACAGCTAAATTTTAGAAATAAAGAGAATGTGGGCAATGATAATAAGATCAAATATGACTTAAATTATCCATTTGCATACTCATTTTCTTTCGTTAGGAAAAATTACCCTGTACCATCAGATGAATTTGTTCCTTATGTATATAACCAACTATATTTTTCAAAAAGCACACCTCGAATAATCATTGAATATAAAAGTATAAATAACGAGGAATGTGCTGTAGCTATTGCTGCAGCATACTACATTTGCACAGAGTTTGAAGATCTGAGAAACTTTAATTATCGCACAGGATCGGAAGAGCTAGCTTATAAAAACAAGAAACATATTGAAACACTGACGAATTATTACTTGTCAAATAATATTTTAAATAGAAAGAGTGGAAATAGAATAAGTGGGATCACTTATTCTGGAGGAAATGATAAATATTTATACAGTATTAAATTCGAGGATTGGTTGAATATGCAGACTATAAGTATTCAAATGTTATAGCATGTTCGAAAGCTTTTCAGTATTACACCACGGTAGAAAAAACTAATGTCACGATGCTCCTTGCACATATTACTGACGCTGCTTCTTATTCTGGGCATATTTTGCTCCGTCGGACCGGCACTGGCTGACGACAACCTCTATGGAGAGTGGGCGTCGTTGCGGGCTCAGGGGAAGTTCGATGTCTTGGCGGAACGATTGGAAGCGGAGACACTGGATCCGGGGAATTGTCTTACCGTCCGTCTTGCGGGGACCATGGAGTTGGTGGAGATATACTCGCTGCGCATGGTCGATTTCGCTGCCGCCGAAAGGGTTATCAATAGAGCCGCGGAATTGAATGAACAGCTCTTCGGCGCAGATTACGCCAACAACCTGAAACGGTTGCAACAGTGTCGTCAATTCCTTGCCCTGCAGAGGGGCGAGCATATCGTAACCACGTCAAATTTCGATGGTGTCAGCAACGTATTCATTTTTCCTGCAACCGATCCGCAGCAGGCGAAGCAGAGGCTTGAGCGGATCGAGAAGAGCCTGGCTGCCGAGGAGAGCAAACAGGCTCCTCACCCTTCCGGAATTCTGCTTGCCGCTGCGGTTGTCGCTGCCGTCGAGGCTCAGGAGTATCAGAAAGGTACTCATTACTGGGATCTATTGCAGAAAGCGGTGACCGAAGCTGAAGCCGAGAGCCGGACGCGCGCAGAGAAGTTCGAAAAGGAACGGAGCAACTCGGTATGGAAAGGTCTCTGGCGTGGTATAGGCGCTGTTTACTTAACTGCTGCCATGACATTCGTCACCTGGGTTACCTTGGGAACGGAGGCGGACCGGGCACTGGATGTTACGAAGGAATCCTATTCCAGCGTCGCAACCACATATACGAGCTATCAGCGCACCAAAAGGCTTTCACTTGAATCTGATTTTGCCCGCGGTCTCAACCTTTTTCTCGGCTATCCCAATCAGGTACGGGTATTGGCTTCGGTAGGCGCACTGCATCAGAGACGGGGCGAGCCTGTCAAGGCGGCTGCCTTCTTCCGGCAGGGGATTGATATCTCGGAAAAGCTGCGCGCCACCTTGAACAGTGAGAGGGAACGTATTGCTTTTCAGGCGGTACGAAACGATCTTTACGACCGCATGATCTCGGTGTTGATGGCGGCAGGCAATGCCAAGGAGGCCCTGATTTTTTCTGAAAGAGCCCGGTCGCGCGCTTTTCTCGATACCCTGGCCGGAGGGAAAATCGAACTTCGCGAGGATCAGGGTCGGGAAAGATATTCTGATATTAAGCGAAATCAGGCCGAACTATCGGTAATGATGGCCAATCCTCAGTTGAGTGATGCCCAGGTCGAATTGGCGGAGAAAAAGACCCGGGGAATTACTGTCAAGCAGGCAAAGACCAAAGCTGTCACAAGGAATCTCATTCATCTTACGGATGTCGTTGCCCCTGACCTGAACGCGCTCAACAGGCATCTCGCAGCGGATCAGGCGATCCTTTCTTACTTTATCGGAAAATACGGGTCGTTCGGGTGGTTGATTACCAGGGAGGGAATTGCAGGAAAACCGCTCGATCTGGATCGGGAGGAATTACGGTCTTCTGTAGCAGCTTTGCTGACCGGTGTTTCCCAACGTGATGTTGGTGGCAAAGCAGATTCCATGTATCAGCACCTTATTGCTCCTTTTCAGAATACGATCGGCGAACGAAAGCTGCTGATCGTTCCGCATGATGTTCTGCACTCTCTCCCGTTCGGGGCGTTGCGGAACAATGGTCGCTATCTGGCGCAGGACCGGAGCATTTACTACAGTCCCAGCATTGCAGTCTGGCAACTGTTGAAAGGCAGAACCGGGGGGCGTGAACGCAGGGATTCAGTTCTGCTTGTGGGGAAACCGGACACGGATGCTATGTGGCCGAAACTGGCCTATGCAGACCGTGAAATCAAGGCAATTACCCCGCTCTATGGCACTAAGGCGAAAGTGCTTACAGGGCCACATGCCACGAAGAGCGAATTGCGGCGTGAAATCCTGGATTTTGATGTATTGCATGTTATTTCGCATGGGTACTTCGATGAGATTAATCCCTTGGAATCGGGGTTGGTTCTGACGGGCGGCGCTCAGGGTATTTTGCGGGGACGGGAGATATTTTCATTGCCGCTAGATGGCAAGTTTGTCGTCTTGAGCGCCTGTGAAACGGCCCGTGCCCAGGTTCAGGGTGGCGATGAGATGATGGGGCTGTTGCGTGGGTTCTTTTTCTCAGGTGCCAATGAGGTTGTTGCAAGCCTGTGGATGGTTGACGACGAGTCGACTGCGGAGTTGATGGGCAGGTTCCACAGGCATCTCAAGGAGCAAGCTCCGGCGGAGGCCTTACGCCTGGCACAAAATGAGCTCATTGACAGTGGGAAGTTTGCTGATCCTTACTATTGGGCTGCTTTCGGCGCATACGGAACGGAATAATGAATAAACTTCTTACTATACAGCTAAGTACTCTTTTTATCAGTGTACTTCTCCTGCAAGGCTGCCTGATTGACAAAAAAGATCCCATGTCTTGGCATCCGATTTCGATTGCCTGTAACCTGGCCGCTGAAACAGTCGGTTTTACCTATCGAGCTATTGCTGACGGTGAGGTAAATAACCTGAAAATTACCGGTCAGGAGGTCCGATCGACAGAATCGATTCCCTGCTTCACCGAAATGAAGGCGCTTAAGCTTTTGTATAAATACCGGATCACGTCGAAAAAAACTTTTGATGAAAAGATTGTCTGGAGTCGTGGTGTGTATGTGGTGGCAACGGAGCGTGAAATACATGCCGGTGACGTCGAGGCGCTGTTTCCTGCTGAACAGGTGGCCAAGGATTTGGGGGTAAACTGGCCTGGGATTTGGAAAGCAGAATTACAGGTAAAGGGCAAACCACGCGGTTCACTTGAATTTCGCCTCGCCAGTCTTGAAGCCAGGGACTTGCTGCTCACCGAGGCGCAGTCTTTGGATTCAGAAGTAGACATTGATCTGCACCGGCGTTTGCTCGATCGGGCGGAGACCTGCTGGCCGGCTTGTATCCTGACCGAGCGGCGTTAGGGTTCCGTTGGGGCTCCGTCTGAGTTCTGTCTGTTCTTTCGGTCGGGATACTGCTGAGCAATGGAATTGTAGGATTCAAATACCTTATTGAGGAGGAAATGTTATGAAGGCAATTGTTCTCACGTTCATTATGATTTTTGTTTTGGTGGGCAGTGTATTTTCCCAAGTAAGCAAACCAGAATCAAAATCCAGGTTGACCACCCACAACGTCTTTAAATTTTCCGGAGTATTGACTGACTTTAAAGCAAAACAGGTGTTTAAAGGGTCGGTTCCTGGTCATAAGTATTCAATAATATTCGAAAGATACGGTAATGAGCTAGGATATGATTGGAGCATTACAGTTATTGACAATGGCAAAAAGTGGGAACTCTCGGAGCAACCAATGCATGGACCCGATTATGCAAGTATTAGCTCATTAACTATGCCAGTAGGAAGTGTGTTTAAAAGAACGGTAAATCAATATCAAGAAATAAGGTATCCGTTCTCTTTTAAGCTGAAAATATTAGACGGTAAACTAAAAAGACCAGATAGTGCGAATTATCAGAAGGTAATGTTTGAATGTGAAGTTTCGCCAAGATAGCTGAATAATCAATCAAGACAGTGAGGGTAGGCACAGGTTTGTGATCTGTAACTTTTGGATGGGGAAATTAAATGAGATTTTTTAAACAACTAACGAGCATATTTCCATGCTTGGTTATTATTATTGTAACTGTAGCTTATGCCGATAATAATGCGGGTAGTATTACAAAAACTAATGCGCAAGACCATAAAAAAAACTATTACATTGAAGTAAGTGTCTCTAAATGTAAGTTAACTTTGTATGAAAAGACCACTTCACATTCTTTGGTGCCGATACGGGAATATAAGGTTGGGACTGCCGCCTGGGGATTGGACGTGGTTCCAAATGGGAAAGGCTTTGTGACTCGCATTGAATTTAACCCTTATTGGTTTCCTACCAAATATACAAGAGAAAGTTATGCTCAAAAAGGAATTACGCTCCCCGCAGCAGTTCCACCTGGAGATCAATTAAATTACATGGGTTCCTTCAAAATATCTCTATCGCATTCAACATCGCGGGGAAGAGTTTATCGAATCCATGGCAACAATAACAGTAATCGTATCGGCAAGAGGGTAACCGGCGGGTGTGTCTGCATGGATAATAATGAAGGTGAGGAGCTTGCGAGATTGATCCGGGTTGGTACCGAGGTGAATGTGGTTATGTAGCTGTTGTTAGGCTCGTTGCAACTGAATTCAGGTGACTATTGTCGTTATGGTCAAATCTCAGCCAGCAACCAGGACATATTCCGTTTCGAGAAAACCATGTCTTTTACGCTCATCATAATAAGCACACCTGAAAGGTGAATATAGCATGCGATTAATTCTGAAGATTATGATAACTGCGGTTTTTTTCTTTATGACAAATGCTGCTGATGCTTTTGCCCAAGAAGGAACTCAGGCACCGGTCACCCTCAAGCTGAATAAACCGGAAACAATCAAGACAGCTCTGGGAGTGAAATCTGTTTTGATGAGCCCTGACGGCTCAAAAGTTTATTCCATAAACCTTGAAGCGATGAGTGTTTATGAGTTTGATCGTGCCTCCAGAAAGATCTTACGGAAATTGGTATTCATCCCTAACCCGGGAACCGGCTTTGATTACACAAGGAAGACCTCCATTGGTTCCTACCAGGAAAAACCGGTAGAAGGCCATTTTACTCACAAAGGCAGGTATTTGTGGATTTCGTTGCACAATGGCAATGGTGTGGTTGTCTGGGATCTGCAGTCGGGAGATACCTGGAGAGAGGGCAAGCCGTTTAAGGAGGCATGGCTTTGTGATGTTGCGCCGGCAGATAAAGGTGTCGACGAAAAGACGAAGATTCGCCTCTTGTGGATAAAAACGGGAAAAACTCCCAAGGTAATCACCTCGTCCCCTGACGGCAGGTATCTCTTTGTGGCGAACTGGCATTCAAGCACCGTCAGTGTCATCGCGATTGACTCTGACAATCCGGCCGAATGGCGAAAGGTAAAGCACCTGGCCACCGGCAGGGTTCCGAGAGGGATGGTTGTTTCTGGTGATTCGAAGTTTCTCTACGTTGCACAGATGGGAGGTTCCGGCATCAGTGTTGTTGATCTTGCAACGCTGAGAAAGGTCGATGAGATTAGAGTTGGAGCAAATCCGCGTCATATCGTTTTGGGTGGAGGATTCCTCTATGTATCCCTCAATGCCGGGTCAAAAATAGTCAAGGTGGATATGGCGACAAGGAAAGTTGTGAAAATCGCGAAAACAGGAAAGTATCCGAGGACTATTGTTCTTTCCGCTGATAAAAAAACCCTTTTTGTGGTCTGTTACAAAAGTGATGAACTCCAGGCTTTTGCAACAAAAAACCTGTCGCTGATTGGAAGCTGGAAATCCGCTTTGCACCCGGTCGGGGTTGATCTGTTTGCAAAAGGGGGTAAGCGAGAAGTCTGGGTGGGAAACTATTCGTCAGGAACAATAAAAGTTTTTGGTTTTCCGGTGGAGAAAATCGTGGCAAGAGAGGACAATAACGCTGCTTGATATGAGTTTTCTGGATGAATAGTAAAATAATTTGATTGTGAGGGGGCGGTGGGGGTGAATAAGGTCATTATATATTTATTGGTTTTTGCTTTTGGTAGTACTGTCTTGGCTTATGCGGAGCGTGGTGGTGATTCAAGACATAGAGATTTTCCCTTTAAGGTTACCAGCAATACATATTCAGAGTCACAGAACAATGAAAATGCATGTGAGAATGAATTTGGTAGTTCCTATCATCTTGCTTCATGGTCTGAAATTGTTAACTACAACCAGACTCACGGTTCTCTCGATTCCTTTTTGCGTCATGTCGGAATGAATGCTGTCTATGGTTCCGAGGGTGGTCTAACTTTACATGTCTCCTATAATGGCCAGGAAATTTACTCTGGTAATAGACATTATTTTATTTCAAGACATGACGGTAACATCCCGGGGAACTACCTGGCGCATGAAACGCTGGCCCATAAGAAGATAGCATTAGGTTCGTGGAAGGGATCCAGAAAAGCTCTTTGTTCTGCTGATGTTAAGGGTGGCGACAATTTTAATCGCAAGCGGCACTCTGCTCAAAACTCAGATAATGACCGGCATTCCAAAAGGGAAAGCAGGAAATTCCCCTTTAAGGTTACCGAACAAACCTATTCTGAGTCTCAGCGCAATGAGTATTCATGCAAGAGGGAATTCGGAAATTCCTATCGCCTTGCTTCATGGTCTGACATTGTACGATACAACCAAACTCGCGGTTCTCTGGATTCCTTTTTACGTCATATCGGTATGAATGCAGTTTATGGTGCAGAAGGTGGTCGTACATTGCATGTGTCCTATAGGGGCCAGGAAATATATTCGGGAAATAGACACTATTTTATTTCGAGACATGACGGTAACATCCCGGGGAATTACCTGGCGCATGAGACCTTGGCGGATAAAACAATTGCTTTAGGTTCTTGGAAGGGATCCAGGAATGCGCTGTGCATTTCAGAGGATTGAAAGTACCTATGCTGGGTCTGAGGCTTGTTGGTTTCGTTTAGATTTTAAAAACAAAGGGAGGATATGTTGGTCATGAAAACATTTTTGTCATTGTCCATTTCAGTCTGTTTAGTTCTCCTGCTCAGTCAAAGCTCTTTTGGATTTAGAAAGGGTTCTGTATTCGGCAAAATGGTTGACTCCGTCAAGCAGGGAGCTACTGCAGTTAAAAATGATATCAATGACTATAATACTTTTGTTGTTTCTCTTGACGTTAAAAACAGGTCACACAAAAACTACATGGTTGAAATATACAATAAACGGATTGAAAACCATCCTCGAACGGTGTCACTTATGCCGGTTTTTTCAGAAAATATCGCACCAGGAGGAAATTTGAGAGAAAGTCTCGAGATAAAGGCTTATGTTTCACAGAGAAGTTATACTTTCATTGTTTTTGATAATGAGTCCTCTGACAGTATTTTCTTTGATCCCTCTAAACGTGACAAAATATCATACACCATCAATTAGTTTGTAGAGATTTTGGTCAAGCTCATGTGGTTGCGTGATTGATGATTCTTGCACTGTTTGAATAATTATCATCAGTGATTCCCTGTTGCAGAATTAGTGTCTGATTATGCAGTAACTGTTTAGTTGGAACGAATTGGCATGAAATGAAGAAGTTTGAGTTGATTTTTATACATGACACAGGAGAACTTGAATATGAAAAAAATGATCATTTGTGCTGTCCTACTTTTTATTCCATTTATCCTGTCAGCAAACGGAGCTGCTAAAGAAAGTAAAGCAAAATCATTTTCTATTCAGTTTATGAATAAAACAATACCACTTGGAGTTCCCCCGGCAAAAATATCAAGTATTTTAAAGGTTGAACAAGACTCTCCCGACTTTACCGAAAAAAAGTATTCCCAAGTATATGTATTCAAAATAAACGAATTGGAAGGTCTTCGGTTTAGATTTCGAAAAAACAAGCTTGTTTCAATTGGAATTGATAGTAATTCTACGGAAGGACCAGGAAAAGAAATTGCCGCGTTTGGTCAATGGGTTGAGAAAACGTATGGTAATGGTAAGCGAGTGAAGTCGAAGGATGAAAATGTTACCAAAACCAAATGGGCTGTGCCGGGATATGAAATAATTAAAGATCAC
>JAQUHN010000166.1 GCA_028683555.1 Geobacteraceae bacterium
GCTTCCCAAGCTGAAGGTCGCGGGTTCGAATCCCGTTTCCCGCTCCAAAGAAAACAAGGACTTAGCCAAAACGGTTAAGTCCTTTTTCTTTGTGTGTTGTAGCTGGTGTTGTAATAATTTTTGCTGATGTACTTTTGTATGAAACAGGCAAAGCAAGGCAGTGTGCTGGTGATTGACGTTTGCCACTTTGTTCCGGTTCGTATATTCGCCCGCAATAAAGACTTTTGCGCGGGCTCAATACTCCCTGATTCTTCCCTTGATTGAGGCAGAGTAAAAAGCCTGCTAGCCCGCATGTTATCTGCATCAGCAGGATATTTTGTAGCGACGGAATAAAGGCATTCGCATCACACTGCGTTCCATTTCACTCCGCCGCCCGGCAGCACATACGACCGCGCAACCGGGACGATCTTCGTTTCATTCCAGCAGCGTCATGCTCACCAAACCTACACCGTCCCGCAAAGTGCGATGGAGCTACACCTTGCAGGACAGAGTCAAAGGCAAGCGCAACACACCGCCAGGACAAGTGCCGTGCCCAGCAACGACATCTGTTCACGTCACTTGCAAGCGGCGTATTTCGCCCTCAAGCTGGAAAGACGCTTCGCAAAACGGAGACAGCCCCGTATTGCTCGCAGAGGCAAGGCGGTTATGTGCGCCTGACGCGCACAAGCAGGCCGGTCAGTAATCGAGGTCAAAGGATTGAACCCGGTCAGTAGGGAGTACGGCACAGGCTATGCCAACACCCCCCGCCGTCCCTTCCCCCCTCTGGACACCCCCCAACCCCGGCATCCCCCCCAACAAGTAACTCCCAAAGGGGGTAAGGGCACTCTTGGGGGGAGTTGTTGCTGCGGGCCGTCCCTCCCTTGCTTCGCCTCATTGTGGCAAAAGACGCTGGCCGCCATGATAAAAGGCGATTGCGTCCAGCGGCCACAATGGGCTCAGGCATACCCTGTGCTTTTCGTGCTCCCGATTTTTAGTTTTGATTCCCCGCCCACCCGGCAGTCAGTCACAGACTGCGGGCTTTACCCTTCGCGCACTCAGGATGCCGCCCGCGCCTGTGCCGGTCTGCCTCCCATCCGCCCCCAGGGGCTCCCTGAAAGATGAAAGAGGATTGTACAGATTGAAACGCCTTGACATTGAACGGCTGGGTAGTAATGTATACGCTATTTGGTTCCAATTGCCGGAGGGGAAATGCCACGTACTATTTTCACTTCTCTCAAGATAGCTCTACTTGTCTGCATCACTCTTCTTCTCTCTGGATGCTTTGAAATTGACTACACAATCAAGATCAATCCTGATGGCACGGAAAATATCACGACCAAAGTCACCTTACCCGGCATATTTGCGGCTCAAGCTGGTGAGGTCATTCAGAAGTTCAAAGAAGCCGGTTACGGTGTCATCACAAAGACGGAAGGTGATAAGTTTCTGATTATTGGAAGCAAAACCCTGAAAGATTATCGCTGGGAACTTCCAATGGTCACTGATGCCAAAAATGAAAAATTTTCCCCGGCTGTAAAGAACTGGCTCTTTTTCAAGACCTATGAGTTTAGCGGTGAATATTTTATTGAGAATGACAAGAAGTTTAGAGACCCCAATAACCCCTATGATTCTATGCAAATACCAATACGCTACACAATTGAACTGCCAGGTACGGTGCAAAGAAGCAATGCTGCCAACGTATCCGGGACAACCTTAAAGTGGGAGTTCAATTATGCTGCCCAGAGTGAACATGTCGTAATCAATGCCAAATCATACAGCATCAATTATGCGGCGATCGTCGTGGGAATTATCGTGTTACTTGGTATTGGAATTCCAGCCATAGTACGACCAGCTTTAAGAAGGCAGGCGGCTTCAATTCTGATAGTTATTTTTGTTGGCTTGCCAACAGTGCTTTTTCTGATGAATAGAGAACCTTCACCCCAAAAAAACGTATCGGCCGAAAACAAAACTCAAGCTCCTGTTTCATTCGCACCACAGCAAAGTCAAAAAACGACTGAAACAGGCAGTCAACGAAAAGATAAAATAAAAACAATACCGAGTTTTTCCAGTGAAAAAATAGCCCAACTAAATACCTATATAGGTGAATATCAGAACAAGGGCTTCCATGTCTTAATCAAGCCAGAATTATCGAAGCTTGTTGGGAGCAATTATGAAGCTTTGGTTAAAAATGTATCTGTTGCTTCTCAGATAAAGAAAAATGGTAACTATGTAATTATTGAAGGTTGTGCCCCGCATATGTGTGATTCAGACAGGGGAATAATTCTTATAGATACCTCAACCGGTATTTTATCTGCCGCTTTAATGATTGATTCAAAGGTAATTGGTAAATATAGCGATATAAAAGATGAAGATAATTATCCTGAAACAATAAAGTACTGGGAGACAACTTTAAAAATGGATCAATAATTCTATCCAGATATGAATCCCAATTACTTCCCTTCCCCAGGGGCTCTCTTTCAAATCAAGGCATCATGAACATTTGTTTGATTCTGACTGACACGGCCTGATGCTGCACGATTTTGAAGGGGCTTGTGGTAATGTATACGGCATTTGAGTTTAGCTGAAATCTTGAGTCACTATATCACCACAAAGCACGCAAGACGGAAATAGGTATGGCACAAAAGCAAACCCAACAATTTTGTAAAACCTGCAATTCACCACGTTTGTTCATCAAGCCAGGGGTAAGTCATATCCTGCACGCCCTTGCATCCCTGATTCTGATAAACTGGTTTATCCCGTGGTTTTTGATCTGGATAGCCGTTACTGTGATAAACTCTTTTAAACCTTACCGCTGCTCTGTTTGTGGTCATACAGTAAATTAACTTAATCTCAACAGCAGGTTGCCCATGAAAAAATGCCCTTTTTGTGCTGAAGAAATTTTAGATGAAGCAATCAAGTGCAAGCATTGTGGTTCTTCATTGTCAGACTCAACAGATAACAAACAAAAGAAATTTTCTTATAAAACAGAGAGTTCAACTGGAACTATCAAAGCAATAAATCATGACGATGCAGCCCAAAAAGTATTTGCAGAGACCCAACAGGCCGTTTCATCAATTACAGAAATTTTTGAAGAAGGCAAATTAGGTTTAACTTTTGTTCCTTGTAATCAATGTCTTCGTATGCGTGATATAGATTCCGGCAAATGTCCTCATTGTGGCGATAATTCTAATTTTTTATTGGAGCATATTTATACAGGTGCAGGAATTGGACTGGGTATTTATCTATTGATGTTATTTATAGGTTTTATGTTTCTTCCAAAATCAGAATTTAGCATTTCAAGTTTCTTCGTATTTGCAGTTAATATTATTGAAAAAAATTGGATTGCACCTATCATGCTAATTGCAGGTTCAGCTTGGATTAGATTTAAAATTGGTGCTAAAAAATATAACCAATGTAAGACAGGCACTGTTATTATAGAAAAACCGGCAAATAAATTAGTGACTGGATTAGTTGTTGTTGTAGTTATAGTTGTGATTATTGGTTTTAGAGCAGCTGTTGATAGCAAATCAAAAAAACTTAAAAATACTGATCAAGTAACTGTGTCGGAAACTTTGCTGCAACAACAGAATCAATCTGCCAACAGTAGCCTTATCGACGAAAAGGGCGGAGATTGGTATATTATTGAGAACTATACTGGCAACTGCAAACCAGATGAAGGGCCATCTGATATGATTAAAAATTTGAAGGCACTTGGTCAACCATACCAGATTGTCGAAGATATTATTGAAGGCGGAAGGCCAATGCAGGTAAGATTATTGCTTAGTGATGGTTACGAATCAGGCCAAATAATATACTACCGTGGTCAAACACGCTGTCAATCAGAAGCTGATAAAAAGAAGCAATCAACAAATTTAGAGTTAAACAGGTTTAAGTAAGGTGTTTCCCTTTGTTATCATATTCACTCCAAAATATTCCGGGTCGGAAAAGTCGGGAATCGACGGTCGCCGCACCATCCGGCGCAATGCCACATTACCAGAATCATCAACATGACAGAGAAATCCATTCTTTTTGTACGATCTGGACGCCACTAGGGGCATCCGTTTCTTTCTCTCCTGTTGGGCATTCAAGCCCGCATGGAATCCGCGTCTGAAGGCATTCTCTATCAGCTTTTTTATTTCAGATGAAAGCCTAACTTCGTTCCCTGTAAAGATGCTTTTCAACAATGCTTGATGCTTGATCTTGTGGTTCATCTTCTTTCTCCTTGTGTCCGTTTAATCGGCAAAAAAACGGTTACGGATTCAAAAACCGATCAAACTCTTCATCTCTGGCAAGCTGACTTTCTGCCATATCAATTTGAGACAGGCAGACGGCTTTAGAATCAGCATGGCCGACAAGATAGCTGCTAAGCCATATCCGCGCCTTGTCATCACCCCGACAGGCAGCATCAACCGCAGCAGTTACAATTTCTTTGAAGGTGTCCACGGGGCAGATTTCCGAAATTGCCCGCAGATACTGATATTCGGTCTGGCGCGATGGTCGGCCAGGGCCACCGGGATTTCCGGGCTGAAAGCGGCCATTACTGCCTCGTCCGCTATTTGATTTTGCAGGCATTATCTCTTCTCCTTCCAGTTGACAAAATAGCGGGAGAATATTTTTTACTCTCCCGCGTATCTCTGCTACAGCATTGCTGAAACGCTGCTGCTGCTTACCTTCAACGTGCTATTCAGAGGTTGATGTTGATACTGACTTTGACGTTGAGCCTGATAACCGCCTCCGTAGTATCATGAACAGATACAACCATCATGCAGCATCGGGTGTCGGCTTCTCCTTGTTGTGGCGTTTTTTACCAGCAGCAATCTTGTCGTTATATGCCTTTGTTGCCACCACCACTTCCCGCGCTGCTGCTTTGTTCCAGAGATGCACCCCATCACCCTGAAACCAGCCGATCCGCTCAAGGGTGGTTCTGTATCGAATCCACGTTGCTTCATCTATCCCAAGATGCCTCGCCAGCATCCAGTCATCATCGGGCAGAAGACCATTATCCTCCCGGCAGGACAACAGGAAGAGATGCAAGGCAATACGGAGTTCATCAGGTTGAAGTGCCGACCATGAGAGATCAGTGGCAAGGTCTATATGTGGCAAATAGACCTTTGGCGGACGCCTTTTGTCTGGCAGTACATCGGGGGTGGAGTCGGTCAGCAGGTTATACGGTAGCCAGCCTTTGAGGAACATGGCGTAGAGAAACTGTAGCCGGTCCCGGTCGGCACAATGGCTGTGCATACAGTGAATTTCCCATGAAGCATAGTCATTGCCCCTGTTGGCGGCAAAGGTGGCATAATCCGCAGCCTGGTCGGTATGCTCTGATTCATTTGGGCACTGAATGTGCTGCTTTCCATTTTGCTGTGCTCCCCGCAATACCTGTGGCGAGTTCTGTGCCAATGCCGCCAGTAGATCAAAGTCAGTATGACGGGCAGCCCATTTTTTAAGGTCAATGGCTTCGCCGGTATCGGGGATAATAATTTCAAAGCTGCTGCTCTGCTGTGTATCTGCTTTTGCTATGGTTGAGCACTGCTGTAGCTCTGCTATGCGTGTGCTGGTTTGTTGCTGTACCGCTGCTGTAGCACCTGCTGAAAGCTCAAGTCCGGTGATTACCTCATCAACCGAATATGCGGGTTGTTCATTTACTTCCAGCAGGCGAGTCATGAACGGTTCGCCCTTTAGATGCCAGAATCCTGGCACCCGCAGGACACGGCAGAGATCAACACAGGCTTTGTCACCATCATACTTTAATGCGATAGCCTTCTGTAGTTCTGTGAACCGTTCGAGCGGACAGTCGGCAACCTTCCAGTACAGATGATACCTGCCAGAAGACGATTCAACGATGATGTGCGGCTTTAGCTGGTTGACAACAGGCTCCATCGGTGCGCCGTCAAGATCAATGAAGAGTGCCCGGACTGCAACCACGTTTTCTGCTTTGCGGCCTTTGCCATCACCGGCGTTCACCATGATGTAGATGCCGCAGCCATCGCCCTGCTTCTTTTCCATGTTGCGGTAATTGGTTCGATAGTCACCGTGAGGATGCCCGGCCTGTTTGTTACCCTTTTGGGTGAGTGCCTTCTTGTTGTCCTGGAAATATTGCCATGTGATTTCAGTCTGTTTGTCACCGGTGAGGGCTTCGATGAATCGGCGTGACATTTCACGGTCTGAGGTGAGTGTGGTTGTCATTGCAGCACCTCCCCGGCGCAACGTGCCGCCCGCTCAATCCGACCAGCTCTCCGGTGGAGTTCACCCAGAAGACGCGAGAACCGGCGCGGTTCTACAGCCAACAGGCCGCGTCTGTACTGATCCAGCAGATTTTCTGACTCGGTAGTTGATGGTAGAAAAAAGCCTACCAAACCTTTTCCGTCGACAGCAGAGGGATCAAATGCTCCTGATACGTCACGACCGGTGGTGAGGATGTATGTGGCTACTTCGTCGAGGTTGAAAACAAGGTTGTCGGTTGTTTGGATTATGTCGTTAGTGTTCATTTGGGTTATCTCCTTACTTCAGGCCATCGAGCCAGTTTTGAATTTCTGATGCCTTGAAGCCGACACTGTTTGTGCCCAGGCGTACCGGCTTTGGAAACTTCTCTGCTTTGATGTCACGCCATAGACTGGCCCGTGATCTTCCGGTAATTGCGGGTAACTCTTTCATCTTAATGATTCTATCCATTTGAATTGCCTCCGGTGGTTATTGTTTTTTTGATGCTGCCGGTGGAGGCAAAAGAAAAGGCCGCCCCAACCGGATTTGCGCAATAGCGCACACACTGCTGATGCAGTGCTAATCCGATCAGAACGGCCTTGAATTGTCACCGGTGCATACCTGAAAGACAGCAGCTACTGTCCCCGCATACGGTGGTTCTCTTCCGTTTGAATGTTATGTTTCGATCTGGTGGTCAGCCGTCAGCCGCCTGCTGCTGGGGGTGCCATTCAGAAAGTTTAAGGTTGCAGTTCAGTTATTGCTGGTCAGCGTTGTACCGTCTGCCGTACAGGGTGCCACCAATAACGCCTATGCTCCTGCTGGTGCTGGAAATGGTATGCCATCCAATATTTCTACCAGTCGTCCTTCCAGCCTGTACCGAGTGTCATCTATTCCTTCATGGGTGATAAAAAGTTCTAACGTGAAGGTTTCATTTTCACATCTCAAACGGCGCAGCAACTGATTCAATACTTTTTTCAGTTCCTGCTTTTCTTTATCCGAAATGCAACTACTCATAACCCAAGGAGGACAGCGACCTTGATAAAACTCCAAGGGTAGCCAGTAACCTCCCGTTTCTAAGAGGTCTTTGCTGCCCCATGCTGCCATAAGTGCCCATGCATGTCGTTTATCAAAGATCTGTAACGGGTACTTACAGTGTTTTGGAAATCCGTTTATCGCCTTTTCTGCAAGTGTAGGTAATTTCATCATGTCTTCAGCGTACTAATCCGGTGTCACACTGTCAAACTTTTTGCTTGAAAAAAATAAAGGGGCATCCGATAACCGGGCACCCCTCATAATTCAACCTTCATCACCGTTTCCGGCTCTCGGTCGAATATGGTTTATCCATGACGTTCCAACTCCTTTACACAGCTCCGTGAGCTTGCATATCCGGTTCAATCGTCAAACGCAGCCCCATACCATGCAGCAGTTTTGAAATGCTGCCAAACTCAGGATTACCCTGCTTGGACAAGGTTTTGTAAAGGCTTGAACGGCTGACATGGGTCTTTTCCGCTATTGCCGTCATGCCGCCCCGTGCCTGTGCTACATCGCGCAATGCCAGCAAAAAGGCTTCTTTGTCATTATCTTCAATTACGGCATTAAGAAACGCTGCGGCGTTGGCCGGGTCTCTCAACCATTCAAGGTGATATTCATCATAGTTGCCTGTTTTTCGTGCCATGTCACTTATCCTTTCTGCTGTCGCTGCCAGTAGGTCTTTGCAAGCTTGATGTCCTGCTTCTGGGTGGACTTGTCTCCACCAATAAGGAGCAACACTATCGTTTTGCCATTCATGGCATAGTAGAGGCGATAGCCAGGGCCATAGTCGATTTTTATCTCATTAACCCCGTCGCCCAGAGCCTTGATAATACCAAAGTTGCCGAGCTTCACGCGGTTAAGTCGAGCACTGATTCTTGCATGTGCATCACGATCCCGAAGATTTGACAACCATTCCGTGAACGGTGCAGTTCCATCATCTTCAAGATAGTATTGCAGGTGATACGGTGTATCAGTCATGATTTATTGTATCCTTTGGAAGACAGCAGAGCAAGAAGATTATTTCCAGAATCACTTGCCAGAATCTTCTGCTGTCTCTGACGTAACTGATCCTGCCCGTACTGGACGGACACCCTGTTAAGCGAGTACACTCCCTGACAGAGGTGACCAATGGCAAAGGAAGTAAACTCGGGTACATCACGCAAACGACATTCACAGCAGTACAAAACTGAGG
>JAQUHN010000167.1 GCA_028683555.1 Geobacteraceae bacterium
CCATAAACGATGATGAACTCGTCATTATCCAAGGTGAAATATGGGGGGCCGACGGTAATGTCACCCGTGCCCGCTGGGGAGCGCAGATAAGTAGTGTCGCGGGAATCTCCCAGACAGTCCAGGCCCATGTCGATACATTGCCTCCCGTCATAGAGCCACAGCCCGGTGGACAGTTCCTGTCGAACATAGCTGGTGTCCGGATAACTGGCCAGGATTTTCTCCCGCAACTGTTCCAGCGAGGCATCCAGGTCTATGTCGGCAACGGCGGATGATTCCGGGATGCCAGTGCTTCTGGAGATAAGGGTGGAGACGGGAAAGGGTGATTCTTGGGCGGTTTCCACGGGTGTAATCCGATAAGCCACGGTGGCGGGCGCCTCGAGATACCGGTCCATTTTGGTCTGACTGTCCGGTAAAGCCACCCGATTAATGATATTGAGTTCGTCGGAGTCCTGTTCGACCCCCATGGTGAGCAGTTGTGAAGGCAGCGGGTTGATGTTGATAATCGTGTCGGGGTAGCCTGCGTGCAGGAATCCCTTGCGTACCCGATTGGCAATGGAGCTGTCGGCGGCATAGATGATCACGAAAAATTTTGAAAACGGATTTCCGGGCGCGCCTGCCGGGGTTCCCGTGGTGCTGATCCTGAGCGCATTGAAGGAATCAGTGAGACTGTCGTACAACCTGGTTCGGGTGGATTCTCCCTGGTCGTTTTTCAGGGTGCGCATCAACAAGTAGGGTGTATAGCTGAAATACGCCGATTTCGGAGGGGTTACGCCCACCAGAGCTACCGCTTCATCGGCCCGCAGCCGGAAGGAAGGAGCCAAACCGGTGGTGGGATCATAAAGGGTGTTAATTACCTCCGGGCTCTGGTCGGGAGCATTGGGAAGGTAGGCAACCAGGTAGGGCGCATTGGCATTGTTCCCGTAACAGCTCGTAACGAGAGGGGTGGGTGAGCAGCACATGGGAACCAGATCAAACAGTCCAACCTTACCGGTCTGAACCTGGAATCCTTCAGCCTGCAGAACGGTTTGAATATCAGGGGGATTTTGTAAAGATGAACTGCATCCGACCAGGGACAGCGTCAGGAGGAGTACTTGAAAGATATGAAATATGCGGCGGTTACCAGTACCTGAAGGATTGCTGTTTCCCATTCCGTTGTTTCCCCCTTTTTTCGTAGCTCATGGGTTTCTTGGACCTTTACTGCCTGGTCATGATCAGGTTGACTATACCAGCTGCAGCCCACACGGAATAGAACATTTTGGCGAAACCATTACATTCTTTGTGATTGCCTACAGCACGGGAAACAGACAAAGGAAGTCCGTATTATGCCCCCCGATTTCACACTGGCAATTTTCCCCTTGTAAAATCATCGGTTAACGGTACAGTGACTTCCTTATATTTTTGAAGAACGTTCCATTGGCTTCCGGTAGCGTTTGCCGCCGGAAGTTGCCTGAACATACCCTGAGCCTTCGTGGTTACCTTCCAGGATCCGGGCGAATCTCTTCCCCTGGTCGGCATTGACGACCAGGAACCTTGGCAGCAGCATCGGTGTGTCCGCAGGGGAAAAGGAATGACGAACGATGGTAAATCCGACCTTGTACCCGTACCTCTCTGCCTTCTCCACCAAATAGCGGTCGGGAGGGAGTCCGAAAGGCCATGCCAGCATGTCAACCGGACCGCCCAGTTCCTTTTCCAGTTTTCCCTTCGATTTCCTGAATTGCACATCGACGAACCGCTCATATTCCTCGGGCCGCAGCTTCTTCTTTTCCTTGCCGAAGTTGGGATGCCAGTAGGTATGGGACTGGATGTCGAACAGGCCGCCTTTTTTCAACTCCCGAAGCTGTTGCCATGACATGGCGTAGCTGGAGTTGGAAATTGCCGACGGATAAATGAACAGGGTAACCGGCACGTTGTACTTCCTTACCAGCCGCTGCATGTGGATATACACGGAGCGGTGGCCGTCATCCACAACAATGACGACCGAGTTCGGCGGCGGTGCCGGAGCCTTGCCCAGGTAACAATCCACGACCCGGCGCAGCGGTATAACCCGGTAGCCGTTAGCCCTGAGGTACGACAGCTGCGATTCGAACACCTTGTCGGTAACCGTCATGCTGTCGGTCACTGCGGGGCCGAAACGGTGATAGAGAAGAATGGGCACCTGGAAGCCAGGGCGGGCGGGAGCGGGAACAGTTGCTGAAACGGCGGATAGAGGTATGAAACTTACGAAAAGCACAATACCGATGATTACTGTCCTGACGGCTTTCACGGAAAATCTCCAGTCATTCATTTGCTGCCGGCACTGTAGCATAACAGGCCAGGATTTCACAATCCAGACCTCGCCCTGAAACGGTTTTCTCCAGGCACCTTCGGCTCTTTATCCGATTGGATGATAGTGCGCTCAGTGCCTGGGTCTTACCGGGCTTAGTTTTGTTGATTTTATCTGCCAAATGTAGATACTAAAGGGACCATCTTGAAATTTATCAGGGCCATGACTAGCACAGCACGCTGAAAAGCGTGTTAAGTTACTGTCATGACGTTAAAATAATTTTGCCGCCATGCCGCCGCTTTTGTATCACTGCTATAATTAAAACGACAGCAAGATTCATCCGGCTTCATTGGGGCATCGGCAACAACGGGCTCGATGTTGTACGTTTTCCCGCAGTTCTGGGCACGTCGCCTTTCCGGAGCATGTATGACCTTCTATCCATTTGCCGAATTAGTAAATATCGAGGAACTGCAACTTCTTTGCGAGCAGTTTACCCGCCTGACCGGGTTCGGTACGGCCATACTGGACATGGAAGGCAATGTACTGACTGCGACCGGCTGGCAGGAAATCTGCACCCGTTTTCACCGCTCCACGCCGGAATCGGCTTGCAGATGCCTCGCAAGCGACACGGTGCTGGCCAGCCGTCTGCAGGAGGGCGAAAAGTTTTGCATGTACCGCTGCGGCAACGGGCTCATCGATGTTGCCGTGCCCCTCGTCATCGACGGCAGGCAGGTGGGACGGCTGTTTTCAGGGCAATTCCTGCTGGCACCACCGGACATGGAATTTTTCCGGCAGCAGGCTGCCGAGTTCGGTTTTGACGAAGCAGCCTATCTCAATGCCGTGAGGAAAGTGCAGGTAGTTACCGAGGAGCGGGTCCACCTGGTGATGGGTTTTCTCTGCAGGCTGGCGGAAATTATCGGTGAATCGGGCTTGGCGAACAAGAGGGCCGAGAATACCGGCCTGATCGCGGAAGAAAGCCCGGCAGTGCTGTTCCGCTGGAAGGGAAGCGAAGGCTGGCCGGTTGTCTATGTGTCGCAGAACATCACCCAGTTCGGCTATACCCCGGAACAACTCATGTCCGGGGACAGCAACTTTTCGACGCTGGTACATCCGGAGGATCTGCAACGAATCATCCTGGAAATAGAGCGGAATACATCCCGCGGCATCGATCGTTTCCAGGTTGAACACCGGATAATCACCCGCGCAGGAACTGTCCGTTGGGTGACCACCCGAACGGTGCTCGAACGGGATGCCGACGGCATGGTCACCAATTATCGGGGAGTGGTGCTCGATATCACCGAACACAAGCAGGCGGAGGAAGCGCTCCGCTTTACCCAGTTCGCCGTGGATCACTCCTCGTCGCAGGCGTTCTGGACTACGCCGGAGGGACACATTTTTTATGTCAACGAAGCCGCCTGCCGCACATTGGGTTACTCAAGAGAAGAACTTGTCGGCATGACCATCTCCGATATCGGCCCGACCTTTCCTCCGGAAGTGTTTGCCGAACATTGGCAAGACCTGCGGCAAAAGGGGTCCATAACCTTCGAGACCGTGCATCGCGCCAAAGACGGCCGTGTCTACCCGGTTGAAATCAATGCCAACCTCGTGGTCTTCGACAACAAAAAGTACAACTGCGCCTTTGCGACTGATATCAGCGAACGGAAAAGGATAGAGGAATCGCTCCAGGTATCGCTGGCCGAAAAAACCGTCCTGCTGCAGGAGCTGCATCACCGGGTGAAGAACAACCTGCAGATTATCAGCACGCTCCTCGACATCCAGTCCGACGCCATCGCCGACGTCCAGGTTAAATCATATTTCCGGGAGTGCCAGAACCGTATCAATTCACTGGCGCTGGTACATGAACAGTTATACCAGTCATGTGATTTAGCATCCGTCGACCTGGCCGAATACATCAGCCGATTGGCGACGTACCTGTTCAGTTCCTTTGTCAAGGATCCCGCGCGGATCGCCCTCGAGCTCGACACGGAAAGCGTTTCCCTGAACATCGACCAGACCATCCCCTGCGGTCTGATCGTCAACGAGCTGATCTCGAACTCGTTGAAACATGCGTTTCCCGACAACAGGGCCGGGACGATCAGCGTCCGGCTGAAGGTCGCCGCCGAGGGGTGGATAACCTTTACGGTTGCGGATAACGGCATCGGTTTGCCGGCGGACCTGGAATCCAGGAAAACCCACTCGCTGGGCCTGCAACTCGTGCACATGCTCGTCAGGCAACTGCAGGGAGAACTGGAGATTCATAATGATGGCGGAACGTCATTCGTAGTGCGATTGAAAAGGAGGGGAAAAAAACAGGGCTTATGATAAACACCCAAGGAGCACGATGAGACATGGCCGACACATCAGACCAAAAACCGTGGAAGCTGTTGCGGTCCGAACCCGGACCAGAGTTGCCGGTCTTCAAGGTGCGTTACGACTGGCTGGAAAACCCCCGCAACAATAGTGTCCTGAAAGCGGTGGTGCTGGACTTTCCCGAGTGGGTCAGCATTGCAGCGATCACCCCCGACAAACGCATCGTGACGGTCAGGCAGTACCGGTTCGGCGGCGCGCATTTCACCACCGAACTGCCGTCCGGCCTGGCCCACCCCGGCGAACCCCACCGGGCAGCCGCTGAAAGGGAACTTCTGGAGGAAACCGGCTATACCTCCTCGGACTGGGTATACCTGGGATGGGTCGAGCCCAACCCGGCCTTTCAAAACAACCGGCTGCACCAGTGGCTGGCCAGGGATGCCCGGCAAACCCACGCCACCCAATTGGATGCAGGCGAGGACATCCGCGTCGAAACCCTTCTACCCGATGAAATTCACCAATATATTCGGGACGGCCGCCTGCGGCATTCACTGGCGCTGTTGTCCCTTGCCCGGATCATGCCGCTGTGGAATACCGCGGGCAGCAAGGATGAATTTTTCCAGGAACCGCTGATACTTGACCAGGGTGATGCCGCTTCGTAGCGTACCGTATCCGCTATCGAGCAGGAAAATCTCTTTCTCCGTGATCCCCTTTGTTTGCACACCTGCCAAGAACTTGCCACAAACTGGAATGACCTTATAATCAGTACGTGATGAATCCGAAGGAAGTTGTTCAGGCAGGCTCAATCCTTTTATTTAATAAGGAAGGATGATGAAATGGTTGAATACGGGATGCTAATTTCCATGTCACTAGGGAATTTTATCCATCGTCTCTCGTACGATCACACCTTATGGCTTCCCATGGGACTGATCATCGCAGCATTGTTGCTCGTAATATACGGCATTTGCAAAATGTAAGATTTCCCGTTAAGCAGACTATCTCCGGGAATTTTTTTATTTGAATGCATTACGTGCCAGCCCAGCACATTTCACTATCAACAAGTCCAGCCTGGCCCCATCAACCCTGGAAGAGCAGGCGAAGCCACGGCGGGATCAAACCCGCATTTTCACCCAAAGGAGACCCCATGTCTATTCGAAGCCGTCTGGTGCCGGTTTTGATTATCCTGCCCGTCATTCTCAACGGATGCACTCTATTCAATGTGAACATCGTACCGAGCGTCAAACCACTTGAGGAAAAGGTCATCGAAGGAGATGGGGAACGCAAGCTGCTGCTCACGGATATCACGGGTTTCATCTCGGAAAAGGAACCGGGCGGCATAAGGGAACACGCCTCCATGGTAGCGCACATGAAGGAAGTCCTGGCCAAGGCGGAAAAGGATGATGATATCGCAGGCGTTATCCTGCGAATTAATTCCCCTGGCGGGACGGTGGCAGCAAGCGATACTATTTATCACGAGATAAAACAGTTCGCCTGCCGCAAGAAAGTTCCGGTGTACGCCTGCATCACCGGCCTGGGAACTTCCGGCGCCTATTATATCGCTACTGCGTCGGATATGATCATCGCCCATCCGGCCGCGGTAACCGGGAGCATCGGCGTACTGCTGCTGAACTTCAATGTTGAAGGACTGCTCGATAAGGTCGGAATTACGGAAAAGACTATAAAATCGGGCGCAAAAAAGGATATCATGTCGCCGTTCCGGGCAAGCACACCCGAAGAACAGAAAATCATGCAGAACATCATCGATAGCTTTGCCGCCCGGTTTCGGGGGGTGATCCTGGCCAGGAAAAACAACAGGCTGGACGAAAAAGAACTGGAGAAACTGGCCGACGGTCGTATCTACTCGGCGGACCAGGCGCTTGCAGCGGGGCTGATCGACAGGAGGGAATACCTGGACGACGCAATCAAAGAGATGAAAAAGGAGCTCGGAATCAAGGAGGCGAAAGTCGTGACCTACTACCGTCCAGGCGGCTACAAAGGATCGATATATTCCGCCGCGGCGCCCGGTGCGCCGTCCGCGATCAATCTGATCAATATAAACACAGGCGGCCTTGAGATGCTTTCATCGCCGCAGTTTCTTTACCTGTGGCGACCGTAAGCCGAGAGTCTCTTCCCAAGTCAATCACATTGACTGTCAGCGGAATTTGCACATGGAGATCAAAAACATGGGTTTTTTACATAAGACACTGCTGAAGAGTACCGTAATCATACTACTGATCATTTTTTCATCCGCCGCTTGCCCGGTCCATGGAGATGAACCGGACCGTGACCTGGGAAAGCTTCTTGAGCCGTTTCTGCCCGAAAACACCGAGTGGGCACTGACCGTGATCGACCTGGAAACGGGCAAACAGGTGTTGGAATCTGGCAATTCATTGCAGGAACGGCTTGTTCCCGCTTCGCTGATGAAGCTCCTTATCACCGGTGCCGTCCTCGATTACGCGGAACAGGGCGGCACGGTGCGCAAAGTCGTGACCGTGCGCAGGGCCGTTACCGTCAAAGGGAAAAAGAGACGCAAGAGCAGAAAAAAAACCTATAAGCTTACCAGACATTCTGTGGAAATCAGGGACAAACGGGAGCTTTTCGACATTCTGCACGACATGAACGTGCACAGCAGGAACGTGACTGCACAAAACCTGGCGAATTGCCTGGGAGAGCGGCGCTTCGGGTCGCCCGGGACCCGCGCCAAGGGTAACAGGGCGGTGGACAGTTTCCTCAATAGCCTGGATCTCCCCTCCGGAGAAGCGATAATCGCCGATGGTTGCGGACTGACCAGGGAAAACAGGATCACCACGCGTTTCATTGCCCACTATCTTTACCAGATATCAAAAAAACCATGGTTCGAAAGTTTCCGCGAGACCCTTCCCCGTCCCGGCCTGGAAGGAACCGTGAAGAAAATCGGCTACACGGACGAGCGCTTCCGGGTGAAAACCGGCCGCCTCAACGATGTGTTCGCTCTGGCCGGATACGGAGTCAACGCGGCAGGTCGTGCATTATCTTTTGCTTTCATCGTCAACTCGAAAAACGGCAGGGTCTCCGACAGCAAGCACAGCAGGGGAGAACTCCTGCGCCTGCTGGCGGAAGGCACGCCGCCGCAAACCGGCGTGGTCTGGCAATAGCGGAGCGGTCCCGCCTCGAGATGAGGAGGACGCTCCGTAGTTTTCCTGGAATCGCATCTTTTCATGGGCGGCCCGTCCGCATGCTTCGATCCGCAAGCTTCTATTTCTGCCTTGAAGCGTTGTGCGTATCGTCATCCGCTGCACTGCTACCGCTCTTTTTCATGCCGTGATCTCGACCCGCGAGATCGCATGCATCAGACATTCATTCACACTGCCTGATGTCAATGGATCACATATCTATTTTCCAACCCTTGAGAAAAACGAAAATCCACCGATAAGACGAAAAGAAGCATTATCTAACCACCGGAGAAACAACTTCCATGAAAACAAATTTCGTTCTTTTCGCGATGTTGCTGGGTTTACTCGTAATCGGTTGCTCAAACAATCGAACTGATACGAACATAATCGACGAAGACCAATTACGATCCCTCGTTTCGGCAAAAATTCTCACCTACGGTATCCCAGGTGTCCAAGTATGCATCAAGGACCAGGCCACCGGTAAAACGATAAAGTTGTCACTGGGCTATTCCAATTTGGAAGCCAGGGTTCCTCTGCGCGACACCAGCCAAATCAAGATAGGCAGCATTACCAAGAGCTTCACGGCACTCGGCATCCTCAAACTTGCCCAGGACGGCCTGCTTAACCTGGATGATGAAGTGGGAACGTATCTGAGCATCGAAAACGAC
>JAQUHN010000022.1 GCA_028683555.1 Geobacteraceae bacterium
GGTGCAGCTCAGGATCGTTGATAGAAACGAGCGGCAGATTTCGCCAGCTGACGATAACAAACTTGATTTTGGTGGTGGTATCCGTAATAACACAGTGCCGTGTAACCTCACTTCCTGTTCCGGCCGTAGTATTAACAGCTACCAGAGGAATAGTTGCATTTGTAAGCTCTTCGATCCCGGCATAATCAATAAGTTTGCCCGGATGAGTGGCGGCAATACCAATTCCCTTTGCACAGTCATGGGCACTACCCCCACCGACCGAAACAAGAATATCGCAATTGCCTTTTTTGTACGCCTCAAAACCGGCCGCGACATCCGTGTCTCTCGGATTGGGATGAACGCCACCGAAAACTGCATAGTCGATACCTGAAGCTTTCAAACTAGCCAGCACCTTTTCGACCGGACCACCCGCCAACGTCTCCAGGAATGGATCACAGACTATCAGGGCCTTGGTACCACCAAGGATTTTGACTCTTTCACCTGTTACTTTGACTGTCCCTGTTCCAATAAAGTTAACCGCCGGACACAAGAAATCCTTCCCAATATCCCATACGCCCATTTGTAGTTCCTCCTTTGTTAGTATCGACCACAACAACTTTCCGGTTTTCACCCGAACGCATTATTCTTCCACCTGCGGGCTATCACGATTATTCATTTCGACCCTCCTTATTTCCGGTTGCAGTCAGGCAGCAAAGACTGTTCATTCCTATGTGCAATGCTTTCAGCAGATTGGACTATTCATTCTGCAGAACCGCCACTTCTATTCCTGATTATTCTTTATTCAAGGTACCTTCCCAGGTGCTGATCTTGGTCTGCTTGATATCTTCTTCGTCGAACCATCTGGTTGTCACGCATTTGGCTTCGGTAAAGAAGGCCGCACCATCCTTGCCAAGGCAGTGAAGGTCGCCAAAGAAGGACTGCTTATGCCCGGCAAACGGGAAGTAGCCGATCGGAACCGGTATGCCGACGTTAACACCAACCATGCCGCCGTCGGTTCTCCGGACAAACTCTCGCGCGAAATAGCCGTTTTGGGTAAAAATGCTCGAACCGTTGGCAAACCTGTTGGCATTCATCAACTCGATACCTTCTTCGAAACTCTTGACCCGTTTAACACTGATGACCGGTCCGAAAATCTCGTCATCACCGCAAGACATGCCGGGCTTTACATGGTCAAGGATGGTGGGCCCGACATAATAACCCTGTTCGGAACCCTCCACCACGACGTCCCGTCCGTCCAGAACAAGCGTGGCACCCTCTTCCACACCTTTGGTGATGCAGTCGACGACGAATTTCTTCTGCCCCTCTGATACGAGCGGTCCCAGTTGTGATTCACTTTCATATGCGGGACCTATCACCAGTTCCTTGGCAAACTTGACCAGATACGCTATGAGTTCATCAGCGATCTCATCCTCCACCACGATGACGGGTAGCGCCATACAGCGTTGTCCGGCGCAGCCGAACGAAGAGTTAATGAGACCTCTGGCGGTTCTTTCCAGTGGTGTGTCTTTCAGGACCAGGGCATGATTCTTTGCTTCCGTGAGAGCCTGCACCCTCTTTCCGTGAGCCGCCGCAGTCGAGTAGATATGAAGTCCGACACTGGTAGAACCCACGTAGGAGATACCCCTGACATCCGGGTGTGCCATCAGCAGGTTGGCTTCCGTTCTGCTGCAGGTAACGAGGTTGACGACGCCCGCAGGCAATCCCGCTTCTATCAGCAGTTCAAGCAGACGCATTGCTGTCTGGGGCACAAGGCTCGCGGCTTTCAGCACCATAGTGTTCCCGGTCGCAATGCACATCGGGATCATCCAGCCAAAGGGAATCATGGCCGGGAAGTTATAGGGCGCAATTCCAGCGAATACTCCAAGTGGCTCCCGGTACATTACGGTGTCGTGCCCCCTTGAAACCTCCATCAGAGCATCACCCTGCATCAATACCGGAGCAGAGCAGGCAATCTCGGTGCCTTCAACGGCTTTCAGCACATCACCTTTTGCCTCACTCAGGCACTTACCCATTTCCGTTGCAAGCAAAACAGAAAGTTCATCAAGGTGCTGCTCTACCAGGGCTTTAAATCTAAAGAGAATCTGCGTTCTGACGGTAACCGGCTTCGCTGACCATCCGGGAAAAGCGGCTTTTGCAGCTGCAACAGCTTCATTAACCTCATCCACTGTGCAACAGGGAGTTTCAGCGATGATTTCACCTTTACTGGGATTGTAGATTGGCATGTATTTACTGGTTTTCGATACGCGCCACTCGTTATTGACACAGAAGGTAAGCTGCTTTATTTTCTGTTTTTGACTTTCCTTTTTCGGCTTTTGAACTGTTTCCATCATTTTCTCCTTTTCAAGTTTTGACGTGTTAATTACCCTTTCTCATCGAGAAAGTTATAAAGCAGCATAGTAGAGCTCAATAATTTCATCTTTTGTGGCTTTACGGGGATTGTTGGCGGGACTCCCGCTTGCAATCGCGTCATCCGCCATTTTCGAGACCACCTCATCCAGTTTCTCCCGGGTTACGCCCAGTTTCGACAAGGAGGGAATCTGGAGTTTTTGAATCATATCCTTGACTTTTTCCGCACCCACTTGCGCTGCATCCATAACCGACAAGCCTTTCACCTTCAGTCCCATTGCTTCGGCAACATCAGCGTATCGATCCGGTGCACCCATAAGAGAAAATTCCATGACAACGCCGAGAAGTGCCGCGTTCGATACGCCATGAGGAACATGGAAATTAGCGCCAATCGGCCGTGACATGCCATGCACCAGCGCCACGGAGGAATTGGAAAAAGAGATGCCGGCCTGCAATGCTCCGAGCATGGTTTCGGACCGTGCCGTCAGGTTTTCCGGGTTTGCCCAGGCTTGGGGCAAAAAGGTGCTGATCTTCCTTATCGCAGAGAGTGCCAGTATATCGGTCAAAGGCTGGGCCTTGACCGACACATACGCCTCTATTGCGTGGGTCAATGCATCAAGGCCGGTCGCCGCGGTCAAACCGCGCGGCATTTTCAAGGTAAGCATAGGGTCAACCAGCGCAACACTGGGCAAAAGGTAGGGACTGCCGATCAGCATTTTCACATCCCGGGAGGTATCGGTGATGATGGTGACCATCGTCGCCTCGCTGCCAGTGCCGGCCGTGGTGGGTATGGCAATAAATGGAGCACCGGGCTTGTTGATTTTATTGAAGCCCATGTAATCCTCTACCGAACCTTTATTGGTCGCCAACACCCTCACAGCCTTTGCAACATCGATCGGGCTGCCGCCGCCGCACGCTACCAGGATGTCACAATGTCCCTGCTGGAAAAGCTCAAAGCCCTCCTGAACATGTGCAATAGTCGGTTCCGAATTAACCCCATCGTAAATCACGGTTTCTATCCCAGCGTCTTTGAGTGAAGCGACCACGGGGTTAATGGTACCGGTAGATGCCAAAACCTTGTCAGTTATCAAAAGCGCCTTTTTTGCACCAAGATTTTTCGCCTCGCCACCAGCCTGATTGACGGCGTTAACACCGAAATGAATCGTTCCAGGCACCCTAAATGATCTCGCATCCATATTTCTCTGCTCCTTTCTCAATTGTGCACCTATTAAATTGCATGGCTAACATACTAATTCTTCATATTTTTTTGAGTAATTGGGCAAATCCTTCAGACCCGCTTCCACTTCAACTGTATGCATAAACATATCTTGAGCAGCAGCCTGTCCATCCCTTGATTCTATCGCCGCCACTACACTTTCATGGGCAGCAAGCACCTTCTCGGAAAAATCCAAACCAGGCTTCATCTGCTGCTTAATGTCCGTGAGCAAGCTGTTGACAAAATCCAGAATCAGCACCATCACCGGATTGCCACTGGCCTTCGCCAACAGATCGTGGAAAGATACCTCTGCATTAATGGCTGGCTTTTTCCGCTTGAGACTTTTTCGGTATGCGTCATTCAGGGATTTCAGTTTCTCGATATCTTCCGTTCCTAGCCGCTCTGCAGCCAACCTCGCCAGGTATGGCTCAAAAACCTTCCTTACCTCGCAGAGGTTTTTTACCGACACGTTTTTGAAATAAAGGAAACTGGCAATCATGTCCCGCGTGTTGTCCATGTCTAACTCGCAGATTACTGCACCGCCACCGGCGCCTTGACGAATCTCTATAAAGCCCATCGACTCCAGCGCACGCAATGCTTCGCGCAGGGTATGTTTGCTGACGCCAAACTGAACAAGCAGATCTTTTTCACTGGGAAGCCGGTGACCAGGCTGCAATTTTCCGGTGAGGATTGCATCACGGACTTGAGTGACTATTTGCGCAGTTAATTTATTGTTCTCTGTTGTAAGAAACATCGGAACCTTCCCAGGATCAGAGTCAACTTCTCCAGATCTCTTGCTACCAAAGAAACACCCTAATTTTATATATTTGTAATATTTGGGTATTTAATTTACACAAAAAAAACAGATCAATAGAACAATATCAGATCATCTTCTGGCACTACACTCAGCATCCTATCGTGCGCCACCGCACTTGTATTTCGTATCCAATCCATATCCATTGTTTCTCTTGAGGTATACAGCAATCCGCTACCGTTCTACACCCTGATATCTCGCACATCTCTGATCTCATTAATTATCGACTTGATAATTGTATCGATAGGGTCGGGGGTAACACCTTCCACATATGCTTGAAGGGTAAGATAGATCATATCCAATGTTTTTTCAGGTGCGGTTACTATCGGTTTGCTTTTTCCGTTTGTTGGATTCAACAAATTATTTATCTCTTTAATATAGAGACCTAGCATAGTTCACCCCACTTCAAACGCCAGTGCCTTGAAGTAACACTAGAAAAAGCCACTACAACTTTGAACCTTGAAAAAACTCAAAACCTTCTCCTCTTTTTTGAAGCAATCAATAATTTCTGTTTTTTATAATACGACTATTTTCAAGCTTGTCAAACTTTTTTTCATATATTTGGCTACTTTTTTACATAGCACTGTTTTAATTGACTTTTTGCAGATTATTTCTTACTTGCCAGCAACGTATCAATGTTTTTATCATATATTATATTTGGCTATTTATACATTGAGAAGAACAACCTTGACCACCTCGAACCATGGAAGTTTTTTCCAGCGACAAAGTTGTGGCAAGGCTACCACTACGGGAACCTGCCGTGCCCGGATACGTATTTTTAAAATCTTGGCCTTACCGTGACGCAGTTGTCACATGCCGCGCATAGAGTTGGACACAGGTAAGCTTCACATTCATAAAGGAGGAAGAAATGCTCAGAAAAGTACTAGGCATCGCAACTATCGTAGTGATCACAACCGCGGGTATTGCATCTGCCGGAGCTCTCAAAGTGGATAAGGCACTGCAGAAGTACCAGGCAGTCGGTGGAGTATCAGGCAACATCAACAGTATCGGCTCTGACACGCTCAACAACCTGATGACCATGTGGGCCGAAGGTTTCCGCAAGAAGTATCCCAACGTAAACGTCCAGATCGAAGGCAAAGGCTCCAGCACCGCGCCTCCCGCCCTGGTGGCCGGCACTGCCCAGTTCGGCCCCATGTCGCGCGAGATGAAGAGCAGCGAGGTCGATGCCTTTGTCAAGAAGCACGGCTATCAGCCGACCAGGATTGCCGTTGCCATCGACACCATCGCCATTTTCGTCAACAAGGACAACCCGCTGAAACAACTCTCCCTGGAAAAAGTCGACGCGATTTTTTCCAAGAACCGCAAACGGGGCTACGCCAGCGACATCACCACCTGGGGACAGCTCGGCGTGACCGGCAAGATGGCCGCCCAGCCCCTCAGTATTTACGGCCGCAATTCCGCTTCCGGCACCTACGGTTTCTTCAAGGAGCACGCCTTGGCCAAGGGTGACTATAAGGACACTGTCAAGGAACAACCCGGCTCCGCTTCGGTGGTTCAGGGCATAACTAAGGACCTGAACGGCATCGGTTACTCCGGCATCGGCTACAAAACCTCAGGAGTCAAGGTTCTGGCTCTCTCCGAAAAAGAGGGACAGCCAGCTGTCGAGGCGACCTACGAGAACGCCCTCAGCAGCAAATATCCCCTGAGCCGTTTCCTCTATATTTATGTAGCCAAGGCGCCGGGAAAACCGCTTCCCAAGATGCAGGAAGAATTTCTCAAGTTCGTGCTCTCCAAGGAAGGTCAGGAAATCGTGATCAAGGACGGCTTCCTTCCTCTGACTGCGAAAATGTCAAACAAAAGCATTTCCGAACTCAAGTAGTATCCAGGTCACTTTTGTCCTTCTCAAGAACGGCCGGCACCCCCCCGGCCGTACTTACTTTTTCCAACACGAACCAACCTCTCCCCGACATTCTTCAGGACGGCACTGCTTCTGTTTTCCTCACGTACCAAACAGGATAATTACTTTCGGCCAGAATAGTAACCTTGAATCCCAAACCTCACCCTCTAACCCTGAACCCTGAACCTGATATTTTCTTCTCTCAACCTACCCTTTTCCCTGCTGCAACAGAGGTGTAACGCTACCATGGGATAGTGGCGCAACCACTAGTACGAGAGGAGTGAACGCCATGGGCAGAAATACCGCACTTCCTGTTGTTACAAAGTCCCTTCAACGAAACCCGGCCATGCTCGCAGTTGCTTCGGCAGCCACCGGATTGATTCGCCAGATGAGCATCAAACCTCACCGGGCATCTTCCCGACACAGAGAACTGGAACTCAGGGAGAGGTGTTCCAGTTACCCTTCGGTTCGCTGCCAGATCTTCAGGGAAAGGGGCAACGGCGCAACCCCTACCATCATTATCGGCGGTTTCATTCCCGATTCGACGGAAGTGGTTGAATTTCAGCGCCCCATCCTCAGGACATACGGAGATATTTACTACATGAATTATCCCCGTACCGGCTTTGCAACCGAGATGTTCATGGCGCAACTGGCCGATCTTGTCGAAGAGATCAACAACCGGGGAGAGAAGCCGTTTCTCTTCAGCATCAGTTTCGGTTGCGGGCTTGCAGCACGGTTCCTGCGCGAAAAATTGTCATCGGGTTTGGCACTACGTGGTGTCGTGATGGTGAGTCCGGTCCTCTGCACCGAAGACCTGATTCGCCCTGCCGAGGATAAAAAAGGCGGGGTCAGACTGCTCGAGAGCAATCTGCGCCGGATACTGAAGGCCGACAATGGCAAGGCAGAAGATATTACGCGACAGGTGGAGAGAGCTCGTCGCTGTTTCCAAAGCCTGTTTGAAGCTGGGGCCGAAAACCGGACCCTGTCAAGACGTCACCTTTCCATCCGCCGAAAAATCATGGAGGTGATTGCAAAGACCACATCACATGGCGCTTACGAGAGAGTTATCGCACTGAAAGAGTTCCCCCTGCCCGACACTTCCGGCCAGATCTATAACGGTCCGACACTCTCTCTTCTCGCCGAAATGGAGGATAACATGTTGGTACCCACCTCACCGAGCCTTGCGGCCCTGAGATGTCAGGAAACACACCGTTCACTCTTTCCCAACGGCATCGTCAGGAATGTCATATCCCACGACGCCGGAGATGCCGTGGCCCATGCATCCCTGATTTTCCATCACCACTCATACAACCCCCTTGTCAAGGAGTGGTATGATCAAACATGCGAGCCGCAGCTGGTTGCAGCAATCTGATGTACTCATCATTATGAACATATTCCTGAAGACAGCCGCTGCCGCTCGGTCGAGCAGCTTTCACTCCCGCGCTCCGTACCGGGCCCAGCGGGATATTTTCTACCGGCTTCTTTCCAGCGGTTCGCAAACCCGGTTCGGCAGGGACCACGGTTTCGACAGACTGGTTGGACTTCCCTTCGACGTGGCGTATGCCTATTACCGGGAAAACGTCCCGATACGAACCTATGCCGATTTCTGGAACGAGTATTTCTCACCTGGTTTCCGGAAAAAAAACGGCAAGGTTTCCATCTTGCTGGAAAATGTCACTTGGCCTGGCCGGGTGCCCTTTTACTGTGAAACCTCCGGCACAACCGCGCCAACCAAATTCATACCCTTTACCCGGGAGATGTTTGCGGAAAACCGTCGGGCCGCCGTTGACATGACCGCCTGTTACCTTGCGAAAAGCGTCAACAGCAAGCTTTTCGGGGGAAAGCTCCTCTACATGTCTGGCAACACGGACCTGCGAGAGGTAGGGAGCGGCGCATACAGCGGCGACATGAGCGCCATCACCCTGAGAAACCGCCCCCTGTACATGCGCCCGTTCATTGCCCCGGACGAAGAAACTTCGCGTCTCCCCTGGGAGCAGAAGGTAGAAGCCATGGCCCGGCTGCTCCTGAAAGATGACACAATCCGCGGCATATCAGGCGTCCCTCCCTGGATACTCCTTCTCCTGAAGAGGTGCGCCGAAATGGGGGGAAAGGAGGTATCGGAACTCCTCCCCCACCTGGAACTCATCATCCACGGGGGCACCAGCATGAAGCCGTATCGCGGCGAATTCGACCGCCTCTTCGGCACCCGGCAACCGGCTTTGCTTGAGTTGCTCCCTTCTTCCGAGGCTTTCATGGCGTTCCAGGTCCCAGGCGAAGAACTGATGCGCTTCACCCCTTACTACGGTGTCTTTTTCGAATTCGTCTCTTTCGAGCACCTTGACGAGCGCGGCACTCCCCGCTTTGACGCAACGGCGGTCCCTCTTGAGGAAATCGAACTGAACAAACGCTACGCCGTGATACTCTCGACCTGCGCGGGACTATGGAGATACCATATCGGCGATACGCTGCGCTTTACCTCTCACGACCCGCTGTTCATGAAATTTACCGGCCGGGACCGTTTTCTCGACCGATTCGAGGAAAAGGTTACCCAGGGGGAAGTTGAAGAGGCTGTTGCAGACCTGAACCGGATACCGTGTGTTGATGTGCGGGAATTTCTGGTCGGCCCACATATCGCCGACCGGCGCCATCTTTGGATACTGGCGCTACGGCATGACAGCATCCGCAACAACGCACTCTTTGCCGACCGCCTGGATTCGAGCCTTATGTCCCAGAATGCCGATTATGCGGCATTTCGCTCCCAAGCAAGAATAGCTAAACCGGAGGTCATAAGCGTCGATGAAGGATTAATCTATACATGGTCAAAGAAAATGCGGGGCAAGCTGGGCGGGCAGAGCAAAATACCCCATATCGACCCGACACCGGATGGCGAAATGACCAGGAGCCTGGTTGAGTACGTGAAAGCAAATACTACGCGTTAGAGGCAAAGGAAAAACTATGTCCGGCAGAGTACGAATCAAATGGGAATTCGATGACGATGCGAAAAATCTCCTTCTTGCGACTCCTGCCATAATCAACAACGACGAATTGACAATCACCAAAGACCTGGAATCGATCCGAAAAATAATCACCGGCAACGTTCTGGCGACCTTTTTCCAGCCGATTTATGCCATGCAAGATGGCTCTGTGCTCGGCTACGAAGCCTTGTCAAGAGTTATGGGAGAAAACCCTTTCGGCGAGATACGGGAGTTATTCCTGAGAGCGCTTAAATCCGGCTGTATCTGCGCGCTCGATTGCGCCTGCCTTTCGACAGCCCTGAAGACTGCCAATACTTTTTCCCTGGCAGAAAGATCCGAATACCTTTTCATGAATCTTTGCCCGGAAACCCTGATGAACAACGGTCTTTTTCTCGAAACCTGCGACAGTCTCGTTGAGACACTCGGCATCTCTCGTGAGCAGATTGTTCTGGAAATAACCGAAGAAAGCATGATCTCCAACTATGCCTTTTTCAGGCAATCTTTAGAGAAATACCGGCAGTTGGGATATAAAATCGCCATCGATGATTTCGGCGCCGGGTACGGCGGGCTGAAAATGCTCTCCACCATTGAACCTGATTTCGTAAAAATCGACCGCCATTTCATTTCGGATATCGACCGGGCCACCATCAAGTACAACCTGGTGGACGCCATCGCCACGGCCTGCCATCGCATCGGCATCGCTGTCGTAGCCGAAGGGATTGAACGAGAAGAAGAACTCTCTGTTCTCCAGAACACCGGCATACAGTATATGCAGGGTTATATCCTGGGCTACCCTTCACCATATATGAACGCCGGCCCCGGCAGCCCCCCTATCCTTTCCGTCAACGCAAAAGATCCGGCCCCTCGCTACGGAGAACCCTCCTGCATCGGCGATCTAAGCTCGAGAACAGAGCCAATCGCTCCGGAGAGCCAAGTCATCAACGCTCTCAGGAGGTTTACCGACAACCGGCATCTGCGTTCCCTGCCGGTTGCGGATGGGTCCAATGTTGTCGGCATGCTGCACAGGAGCAGGTTTCTCGAAGAGAATATCATCGGCAGACATGGCTACGGATATTCCATGAATACCTACAAAACCGTGGCGGATGTCATGGAACGAAATTTCTTCCTCTGCGAAGCATATACCTCCATCGATGACGTTTCCCGTCGTATCCAGTCGCGAACAACAGCACTTCAGTATGACGATATCTGCGTTACGCGCACCGGCAGATACCATGGAACCGTATCGATCTCCCTCCTGCTGAACGCAATTATGGAAAGGAATATCATCCTGGCAAAAGGAAGCAATCCGCTCACCGGGATGCCGGGCAATGATTTCATCCAGCGCGAAATCTCGCTTCGGCTGAACCAGAGCATGCATTTCGACGTCTCCTATATCGACATCGACAACTTCAAACCATTCAATGACCATTACGGCTTCGAACGGGGCGATTACGTCATAAAATCCCTGTCTTCGATTATCACAACCGTTCTCGGTCGCCAGGCATCATCGTCATTCAACTTTGCCGGCCATATCGGCGGAGACGACTTCATCGTTGTCAGCCGTCCACAGGATTCACTGCAGATAGCCCGGGAGATCAACAGCGAATTCGAATCCCACCTTCCGATCTTCCACGGTCAGACTGACTTCAATAGCGGCAGTTACTCGGCAAAAAACCGCCGCGGAGACGAAGAAGAATACAACATCCTGTCCATCTCCATCGGCATTGTCAGCACCGAAGTCTGCAGGATCGAATCCTTCCCCCAGCTCGCCTCACTGGCAACAGATGTAAAGAAAAAGGCCAAGATGGAAAACGGGTTTTCCATCGTACGGGACAGACAGCTACATCGACCAGGGTGAGGATTCTTCGATTCCAATCTCTCTCCGGCAAGCGCAACTGCGGCTTTATCGGTAACAACGGAATCTGTCACTGCATCCGTTACAACTACCCGCTCATTTCCGCAGCAACCGTAAGCCGTTGAACACCACCAGCAGACTTGCACCAACATCGGCAAATACCGCCATCCACATGGTGCCCAAGCCAACCAGGGTAAGCACCACAAAGAGGACCTTGATTCCCAGTGCCAGGGTAATATTCTGAACGAGCACTGCTCTCGTGGCTTGTGACAGACGGACGAAGGTCGGTATTTTGCGTAGATCATCGTCCATCAAAGCCACGTCTGCAGTTTCAATGGCAGTATCAGTCCCCATGGCACCCATGGCGAAGCCGATATCGGCCCGCGCCAGGGCCGGGGCATCGTTGATGCCGTCACCAACCATGCCCACCATTCCCTCGGCGCCGAACTCCTCGATTGCTCTCAGCTTGTCCTCGGGCAACTGGTTGCCGCGCGCCCGGTCGATCCCGACGTGAGCGGCAATGGACTGGGCGGTGTGCAGATTGTCCCCTGACAGCATCACGGTCTTGACGCCCAGGCGATGCAGATCCTCAATTGCTTGACGGCTGGTATCCTTGACGGTGTCGGCCACGGCAAACAATGCCAGGATCTGCTGTTCATCGCTTAACATCACCACGGACTTGCCCTGGCGTTCCAGCAGGTCCAGCACTGTTTCGAGTTCCGCAGAACAGAGATCCTTTTCATCCGCCAGACGCCGGTTGCCAAGATAATAGGTCCGGCCGGCAATGACGCCACGCACGCCACGACCGGCAAGAGCCTCGAACGCGGTCACATTCTCATGCCGTACCCCGTCAAGTGCAAAACTGTTGGCCACGGCTTGCGACACTGGATGATCGGAGCGAGCGGCCAGACTGGCAGCCAAGAGTCGGCACTGGTCGGCAGCCAGGTCTCCTCGCACCTCGAAATCGGTCTGTACCGGTTTACCATGGGTAAGGGTGCCGGTCTTGTCGAACGCCAGCCAGGCCAACTTGCGGCCTTCCTCCAGGTAGACACCGCCCTTGATAAGAATCCCGTGCCGTGCCGCCGCAGCCAGACCACTGACAATCGTTACCGGCGTCGAAATCACCAGGGCACAGGGGCAGGCGATGACCAGCAGCACCAAGGCCTTGTAGATCCAGTCCTGCCAGCCACCAGCCATGAACAGCGGCGGCACAACGGCAACCGCCAGCGCCATGGCGAAGACAAGCGGGGTATAGATGCGGGCGAAACGGTCGACAAAGCGTTGTGTCGGAGCTTTCGCCCCTTGCGCCTCCTCGACCGTGTGAATGATGCGTGCCAGGGTGGTGTTGCTTGCCGCAGCCGTCACGCGGAACTCGAAGGAGCTGGCCTGGTTGATCGTCCCGGCGAACACCGCATCACCTTCAGCCTTGTCCACCGGCAGGCTTTCCCCGGTAATCGGCGCCTGGTTCACTGTTGAACGGCCGGCGACGATCCTGCCGTCCAGGCCGATGCGCTCACCCGGCCTCACCCGCACCACGCTTTCAACAGGAACCGCGCTGGCTTCAATTTCCTGCCAGGAGCCATCTGCCTGCTGAACGGTGGCCTTTTCCGGGGCAAGCTTCATCAACCCCTCAATCGCATTACGCGTCCGGTCAAGCGACTTGACCTCGATCAGTTCGGCGAGGGTAAACAGGACCATGACCATTGCTGCTTCCGGCCACACACCCAAAAACAGCGCACCGGTCACGGCAATGCTCATCAACGCATTGATGTTCAGATTACCATTGGCGATGGCCAACAGACCCTTTTTAAAGGTAGCCAGGCCAGAAGTAGCAACAGCCACTATGGCCAGTACTACAACCAACCAGCCGGGCAGGCCCATCCAGCTGACACCCTCTGCTGCAATCGCCGCTACGCAGGCCAGAACCAAGGGCCACAAAGGCTTCTTCGTCGCAACCTCGGCAAGTGACCTCTCGGTGTCTGCCAGTTCCGGTTGAAAACCGAGGGAGCGCACCGCTTCCAGAATCTCATCCAGGGCGTCCGGCTGATGCACTACGGTCAGCACCCGCTGCAAAAGGTTGAACTCCATGCTCTTGACCGAGGACATGCGCCCCAGCTTGGTGCGGATCAGGGTCTCTTCGATAGGGCAATCCATCTGCATGATGCGGATCGCGGTGCGGGTACCCTCCGCGACCGTATCCTGCGCAGCCAGACGCTCCAGCGTGGACGGGACAGGAGAGCAGCACGGCCCGTGTTCGTGATCATGTCCATGTTCGTGGCTATGGTCATGTTCACGATCATGCTCATGGTGACGATTTTTCTCGTAGTTATGATTGCAGCACTCAGCCATGGATGACTCCTTGTTACGTTTGTTTATCGCTCGAGCTTTGGCCACAAAGAACGCAAAAATCACATCCGGAATGCGAAGATGTGGCCGGACCTCTCAGTATCTACAACCAGTAAAAGCGATCACAGGTCTCTTAGTATTATACGTTCATACCGTAATCGCGTCTATGCAGGGCGTAGCAGTTGGAGAAGAAAAATTGCAATCGAGAAATTCAGGATCCGGAATTCACCAAAACGTTTCATTGGACACATAAAACTGTAATGGAGCGATGGTATACATCGAATCATGAAGATATCAAGAGCAGACCTTCACGTTCATTCAAGTCATTCCAACAAACCGAGCTACTGGGCGCTGCGCAAATTCAACTGCCCGGAAAGCTACTCATCTCCGCAGTTCATTTACCATGCGGCGCGCAAACAGGAAATGGACTACGTCACCATCACCGACCACAACACCATCACCGGTGCCCTGGAGATCGCCCATCTGCCAGGAGCTTTCGTCAGTTCGGAAGTGACCTGCTACTTTCCGGAAGACGGCTGCAAGCTGCACGTGGTGGTACTGAACGTCACGGAGGCCATTTTCAGGGAGATCATGGACCTGCGCAAGAACGTCTACGAACTGGTTCTTTATCTTCACCACTCCGGCATCCCCCATTTCGTGGCACATCCGCTTTATGCCCAGAACGACCGGCTATCCTCCGACCACCTGGAAAAGATGCTCCTACTGTTCAGGGTCTTTGAGATAAAGAACGGCGCACGGTCCAGGCGTTACGGATCTTTCCTGGAGAACCTCCTCGACGGACTGACGCCGAAAAAGATATCGGCGCTTGCGGACAGACACGGTATCGAACCGGTCGGCACTACGCCCTGGATCAAGGGAAGGGTCGGCGGCTCCGACGATCACAGTGGTCTCTTCATTGCCGGAGCCCATACGGTGGTTCCGGAGGCCGAGACACTCAGCGATTTTCTCCACGGAGTACACCGGCAACTTTCACAACCGGCAGGCGAGGATGGAGATCCACTTACCCTTGCCCATAGCCTTTACTCCATTACCCACAGCTTCTACCGGCAGCGGATCGGATCCGGGACCGCAGCCTCGATGCCGTTCATCAAGGCCCTGCTGGAGCGGTTTCTCGATTCGGCCGGAGAGCGATTTTCTTTTCTGGAAAAGCTGAAACTGTTTATCCGCAGGAACCTCCCGGATGGAAGCGCCCGGGGAATGAACTCCAGCTTCGAGGGAATGCTGGACAAAGAAGCGAAACGTTTGTTAAAGGATGCGGATTTTCTGCGAAGCATCGGCACGGAGAGCCGGAACCGCAAGATTTTTGCCGTGACCAGCTACCTGGCCAACCGGATGATCTATCTCTACACGGAACGTTTGACGCGGTTATCGTTCTCGTCCGGCTTCTTCGACCTTGTCCATTCACTGAGTACCATCGGGCTGGTCCATCTCCTTATCTCGCCATATTATCTCTCCTTTCACCACCAGCATCGGGGCAAGGGCCTCATGGCGGAACTCGCAGAAAGATTCGATGCTCGGGAAATGCTGGAAAAGAAAGATAAAATAGCCCTGTTCACCGACACCCTGCATGAAATCAACGGTGTCGCCATTACCATCCGCAGGCTTATCGAAATTGCCAGAGCGCGGGGCGTAGAGTTGACGGTCATCACCTCTTCGCCGAATCCGACCGGCTATGAAAACGGGGTCATGAACTTCCGTTCCATCGGCGATTTCATTCTTCCCGAATACCCGGAGTTGAAGCTCCACTTCCCCCCGATTCTCGATGTAATCGACTATTTCGAGCGGGAAGGATTCACCCGTATCCATGTTAGCACCCCCGGTACCGTCGGACTGCTCGGGCTGTCAATTGCCAAGCTGATGGATTTTCCCGTTGCCGGCACCTACCATACCGACATCCCTCAGTACGTGCGCAGCCTTACCTCGGACGAAATGCTGGAGCGGGCTGCCTGGGGATTCATGATCTGGTTCTATGGCCAGATGGACGAAGTCATGGTCCCCTCGGCCAGCACCCGCACGCAGCTCATCGAACGTGGCCTGGCGGCGGAAAAGACCTGTCCCCTGCCCCGCTGGGTAGACACGCAACAATTCTCTCCCGAGCATCGCGACCCGCTTTTCTGGGAAAGGTACGGCAGTGTCGAAGGAATGAAATTCCTCTATGTAGGCAGAGTGTCGCTGGAAAAGAATCTTGATCTCCTGGCGGATGCCTGTAGCATGTTATCCGCTGACGGAGCTCCCTTTCAGCTGGTCATAGTGGGTGACGGGCCTTACAGAAAAGAACTGCAGGAAAAGCTGAACGAATACCCGGTCACCTTTACCGGCTTCCTCACAGGGGAAAACCTTGCCGCAGCCTATGCCTCGGCCGATGTGTTCGTTTTTCCCAGCACCACCGATACCTTCGGCAATGTAGTCCTGGAAGCCCAGGCATCGGGCCTCCCGGTAATCGTCTCCGACGAAGGAGGCCCGCAGGAGCTGATGCAGGATAGAATAACCGGCATAGTGACAAAGGCCGGCAGCGTCGAACACCTTGTCGAGGCAATGCGATCCTTCCTCATGGATCCGGCAAAAACCAGGGAGATCGGCCAAAATGCCCGCATCTTTACCGAGCGGGGAGCCGTCTCGGTACCCGATGCCTGCGGAACCATTCTCATGCCGAATGTCGCAAATTACTGAGAGGTTTTGTGGCAGTCAATATCACGAAAACATTCCCGTTGCGCCACGCGCTTTCTTTCACCCGCGGCAGAATTCCCTCCCAGCTGGTTATTCAGCTGACAGATGCCTGCAATGCCTCATGTCCCCAATGCGGTATGCGGCGGAATACCCCCTTCCGCCGCTCCCTCCTTTCCCTGGACGACTGCAAGCGTATCATCGACCATGCCGCCGCCTCCGGTATCGCCGCTCTCTCCTTCACCGGAGGCGAACCGTTCCTGTTTTACGAGCAATTATTGTCGCTGCTGCACCATGCCGGCGACGCGGGAATCCCCTCTATCCGGACCGGTACGAACGGCTTTCTGTTCATGAACCACGAGAGGCCTGATTTCACTAACAGGATCTCCCGGCTGGCGAAGGCTCTTGCCGACACCCGGCTCTATACTTTCTGGATCAGTATAGACTCGCCGGTTGCCGAAACCCACGAAAGGATGCGGGGACTGCCCGGCGTAATGAAAGGTATCGAAAAAGCGCTGCCGATCTTCCACGAGCACGGCATCTTCCCCTCGGCGAACCTTGGCATTACGAAAGGCATCCTGCCGAAACGACCGTCTGCGAGTGTCGGTTTGCCCGCCACGGCGGAAGAATTCCAAGCGGGGTTCCGGGCGTTTTATAACCGCGTAATCGATCTCGGGTTCACTATCACCAATGCCTGCTATCCCATGAGCGTGGCGCCGACTTCCGCTTCATCTCTTGAAGCGGTATACGGAGCTACGGCGGAAGACGATAGTGTCATGTTCACCAATGAGGAAAAACGTGTCATGTTCCGTGCCCTCGGTGCAACAATCCCGCAGTTCAGATCTCGCATCAGGATTTTCTCCCCGATCAGCGCCCTCCATGCCCTGGAGCGACAGTATTCCGGTGATCCCGGTTATTGTCGTCCCTGCCGCGGCGGCAGCGATTTCTTCTTTATCGACGCCAAGTGCGGCGACACCTACCCATGCGGCTACAGAGGAAGGGACAACCTTGGCAAATTCTGGGACCTGGATCTGGGAAGAGCGCCGTACGGCCCTTCGTGTCGCAAATGCGATTGGGAATGTTTCCGTGACCCTTCGGAACTGCTCGCTCCATTCAGTGAATTTCTCTCTTCCCCGGTCCGGTTGGTCAAGCGCCTGTTTCAGGACAGTACCCAAACCTCACTCTGGCTCGGCGACCTCCGTTATTATCAGGCAGCCGATTTCTTCCACGGCAGACAGGCGCCTGATTTCCGAAAACTTTCCCGTTTTGCCCGTGAACCACATGATCTTTCCATTGAAGAAAAGTATGCTGTCCAACAAAGTCCCGGATTTCTTGCTTGAAAAACCGGAAGCACCTGTTGATGTCATCGTCTCATCGAAAGGGCGAATAAATGTACTGTCAGCCAAATACGGATGAACAACCGCGCCTGGAGATGTCTAAAATCCATCTTCAAATGTCAGTCCTGAAGAAAAAGTAAGAACAGCAACAAAAATCCCTGGAAGCGCTCCGGGAAGAAACGGAGAGATTGTCGGTGATTCTCCGCTCCATCAGCGAAGGGGTCATTACCACTGATATGAATGGGAGAATCATATACCTTAACGCTGCTGCAGAGCGCCTGATCGACTGTCCCAAGGAGCAAGCCACCGGCAGACTTCTGTCGGGCGTCATCCATATCATCCATGAAGAAGGTGGCGCCAGGAATTTTGAAACACTCCTTGATACCGCCTTGTCAACCGGCAAGGTAATTGAGCTTTCCTCAGCTTCGACACTCGTCTCCAGGGACGGAAAAACAAGGATCGTTTCCAGCTCGGTGTCTCCTCTCCATGACAAGAACGGCGACATTTGAGGCGTGGTGCTGGTGTTGCGGGACGGTACGAAAAATGGGCATTGCAGAATGAACTCTTTAAGGTCCAAAAGCGGGAATCTCTCGGTCTTCTCGCCGGGGGAATCGCTCACGACGTCAACAACATCCTCACTGCGATACAGGCAAACATCTCTTTGGCCAAGTGCCTGATCCCGTCAGACAACAGATTTGCTGCAAAAAAACAACTACTCCTGCGAGTCATCCCGACCACAGTAAGGACTCTCGCTTCAACAGACGGTCACGGAGTTCATCTCTGGTGGTCGGGATGACATTGCGGGTTTTAAGCCAGTAGACCAGGAACAATTCTCACCTTCTTTGCCCCGCGTCCGTCCATGCCGCTGCCAATCTCGAACGATAGCCCCGTTCTTCCTTTTCAGGTTGCGACTGAATGTCGCACGACTTGGTATGCCTGACGTACTTATGGGGAAATATGGTCTTGAAACCGCATGTGCACCTGTATTCGACTATCATTTTCCATCCTCCCTTTAATCCTGGCCCCGGTTATTACGGCCGTATTTTTTTACTTATTTCGGTTTCAGCCTAGCAAGGTCGTATGACAACCGGTTGTCAGGTTAAAAAAAGGTTTGAAAAGATCTGGGCAGAGTTAACGCGCTTTCCACACCGCCAACCATCCCTCACAACAAAAAAAGCCCCCACGGACCGGAATGATAATCCGAGGAGGCAAGCAAAAGGGGTTTGCAGCTTCAACATACCACACTATACGCTTACTTAAAGCCAACAAGCCTAGTAATTTCGACATATTAACTCCTGTAGCACAGGTAATTACGCACTAAAACCATCTTTAACTCTTCCTTGTCCATCACTAATGATACAAGTGAAATTCTGAACTAAAAAACTGATCAATTCTCAGAATTGGCGAGCATAAAGATCCCGGTCATCTTGAACAACATGGTGTGCATGGAATTGAGCCCCGTAAGGGATATTTCGGCGCCCTTGTCATCGCGTAGTTTCTTGAAACAGCGGAGCAGAAAGGCTATGCCCATCGAATTGATCCGTCCGACTTCGCTGAAGTCAACGCGGATCTTCGGTCGATTTACCTGCTCCGGCAATTCCTCGAGATGGGTCCCCGCGTCATAATCGATGGTCCCCGAAAGGTTCACGAAATCAGCGTCATACCCGCGCCTGAGTTCCATTTTAAAATCATTTGACATGTTTTTCCCTTTCTCGAGCCTAGGCAGCGGCCATTGGCAGATTCACACCGGAACGACAGCTGCCGTCCGGCAGGAACCTGTCAGGGTCCGGTGGTAATGTGGAATCCTTTTATTTCCGGCATCAGACCCGCTGTCGAAAGGCGGAGATGACCACCAATAACGGTCTGTTTACCAGGATTGATACGAATAAGGAGTTCATCCAGAAAACGCCAGATGATAAAAAGCCCTCTTCCACCGATTTCTTCGTGGGGGCCGACTGCGCTCATGTTTTGGATGACATGATCGAAAAAGGCATCGGAAGAGAGCGTCCCCCAGCCGTCCGCTACTTCGAGCGCAAGCGTATCGCCGTCGAAACCGTAACGGAATACGACATTCTCACCTTCGGCAAGATTTCGCTTCTTTCCTTTCAGATAGAGTGGTTCGGAATGAGCACCGCGTGGGGCGGCATAGAAGGCATTTTCCAGCATCTCGTCAGCGAGAAGCGCCGCTTTCATGCGAAGCATCTCGCATTCCTGAGAATAGCCTCCTATGGTCTTTTCCAGTTGGGCAATCATTTCCTCTTTCTGTGTCGAGGAAGATAGATTAAATTCACTGATGGAAGTTTTCGGCCGCAGGTAATCAGCCATGGAGAGAGGAATTCCGTTTTTCAGCCGCCGTATCGACAGATCGAAAGAAAAGGCCACTTTGTCAGGATCATGGAACGGTCCGCAGACCGGGTTGATCAGCAGGTGCCTGACATTGTCGGCAAGCAGAGGGCTCAAGGGAGGGGGCGGATCTGTTGCGAGTCCCATCAGCAATATTTCCGCATCGGGAAACAGCTGTCGGGCCTGGCTGACAATTTTAGGATATGCCTGGGGGTATACCCGTGTGGAGACAATAACGAGAGATGCCCGCAGACCTCTTTTCCGGATGTCTTTGACGACAAGTGAAATGTCGTGCATTTCAACAAGCATCGGTCTTTCTTCCATTCTCGAAAAAATCTCAGTCCATACGGTTCTTTCCGTATGATCCGAGATCAATGCGACAATGGTTCCGGTATCATTCATAGTTTATTTCCTCTCCAAAACATCGTGTACTCCACCGATGCGGCACACAACGCAAAAAATCTATCCAGGCGAGTATGCTGCAATAAGGACCGTTGCAGCGTCTTCCAGGGTGGGCGTTGCGGAAAATTCCCTTGTTGATTCCAGCATAGCATGAGCCGATTCATACGGCGGTCTAGCAAGGTCTTGTCGGATAAGCCTCTCCATCCGTTCATAACCGAATTCCTCTTCATCTGCCCTCCTGCACTCAACTATCCCGTCCGTGTAAAGCACCAAGATGTCCCCCTCTTCGAATTCCGTAGAATATTCATGAAACCTGGTCTCTTCCTCGAAGCCGAGGGGGAACCCTGACACCTTCTGGAGCATTTCCAGTTCGTTCGATCTCCCACGAAATACGTAAGGGAAGTTGTGGCCTGCATTTGCATAGCAGAAGCGCTTGTTCTCCGTATCGATCACGGCGATGAAGCAAGTCATGAGCAGTCTGCGCCTGGTCGTCGCGCTAATCGCCCTGTTCATGCCCGAAAGGAGTTCGGTCGGCGTTGCGACGCCCAGTGACAGAAGCGTATGAAGACTCGCCTTGGCGGCAGTCGTAACCATTCCTGACTGTACCCCATGCCCGCTGACATCGGCGATGATCAGGCCGAGTCGGTTGTCTCCACAGACAAAGTAATCATAAAAATCGCCGCCAATCTCGGTTGAGGTAGTAATGCAGGCCCCGACCTGAATGCCTTTGAAACAGAATTTCGGTGCAGGCAGAAGATCCTGCTGAATCCTGCTTGCATGGGTGACCTCTTCCCTGATCCTGGCGCCCATGCTGCGCAGAGCATCAAGGAGGCTGCGCTGAAATTCCGAAATCCTCACCATGAGGTCGGAAACCGACACAACCCCAACACACCGTTCTCCCTCCACAATCAGGAAACAGTCGGTCTCCAGCAGCGGGTCCCTATCCATCAGGGTCGTAAGCGCACCTGCAATATCCTGGTCAGGCCCCATTAACACCGGTTTGTCATCCTTGAGGTCGACTATCGGTTTATTGCTGTAGAGATCCAGCGCGAATTTACGGCTCAGATGCTGAAAAAAGAGGTTTTTGCGGCTGATCGATCCTGCGAAAGTTCCATCGACGACCAACGGGAGCACAAGAAGCGAGGTATCCTCACGGAAGACCTCCACCACCTCTTTGACCTTGCTGTCAGGATGAATCTCCTTTGCCATCATCATGATATCGCGTAAGCAGGGTATAAAATAATGCGATTCGTCGACGCCGATAGTGCCGAGCATAGCTTTATCTCCTGGTACGGAAACCCTGTCGGCTTCGGCGATACCTCCGGTAGACAGGGGCGCCTCACCCATGACAAACTGCGTTGCCGTCCGTTCTGAAAGAACTTGTTTCTTCGGGTTCTCCTTCCGCGCTGTTCAGGCAATACCCACAGTTCTGGCTATGCAGGGGACAGTGAAGACTTTTACACATGGATGCACCTCCAATTTTTCGTTTACTCGGTTATACCAAACTGCTAAAGAGCGACACCGACGCCGAGGCTCCGAGCCGGCTGGCAGTAGAAACCAGCCTCGTCATGATACATTCATTCGCTCCTTATTTCAGAATCAGATACTACCAGTCATTTTTTACGGACATGTAGCAATATTGTGAAAATGGGGACAATTCAGCACCTCCCTTGCGCTCACCATCACACTGTTGACCTTTGAAGTATATAGTCCTTATCCGGAAACCTCATAAAACGGCTGGCCAAGGCTGGGCAGGAGCTTTCACGGACCCTCTAGTACGACCTCAATGCAGCAAAGCGATTCGAGGGGATGTGCCCCGATCCGACACGTTTTCTCATCCCGGCGAAGGATGCTGACCGATTACAAGGTGCTTCGGGGAAGTCACAGTCCGGACCGTGGCAAAACATTCCGGATGAAAACTACATAACAAGTATTCTGAAAAAAATGTTATAGACAGTATGCAAGACAGAATCAAATGTGCTGTCGCAATCACGTTGCTCATGGAGAGGTGAGAATATGCTTATCGAGAAAATTCGGGAAGACAGGATCAAGGCGCTGAAGGCAAAGGATGATAAAAAGAAGAGCCTGCTTGGTGTTTTGATTGCGGATGCATGCAAGGATGTGAAACAACCTGACGACATGGCCGTGGTCAGGCTGGTGAAAAAATTCATCGAAAACGCCAAGGAAAACCTGCAGGCATTTGAAAAGGGCGGCGGTTCCGCTGCAAACAAGGAAGACGCGCAACGGGAGATCGAGATCCTCGGAGAATATTTGCCCTCGCAACTGACCGGCGACGCACTTGTCGAGGCAATCCGCCAGGTAATGACGATCGAAACCATCGAGTCACTACCGGCAAACATGGGAAAAGTGATGAAAGCGTTGGGAACCCATCATGCGGGGAGCTACGACGGCAAGGAAGCCAGCGAACTGGTGAAGAGCATCCTGTCAGGGAAAATCTGACAGGGACAACAAAAGGCTCGGGCACGGTTGGATTCGACGCCGTGCCGTCATAGCCTGCATCTCATCGATATCCATTGAAGGCAGCATTCGGGGGCGTGGTGATGTAACTGCCGAATAGTACCTCTGCCGCCGTTCCCGAAACTCGGGATATTCGAACGTCACACCAACAGTCCCCCCCCCATGCCGGCAATGGTCCATTCCGCGTGATACTCCAGAAGGACTCCACAACGCAACTACTATCCCGGAGTCCGTTCCTGACTACGCGTCAGAACCCTAAATCATGCAACAGGGTCTGTTTTACGCTTTTCCAATCAAAAAACAGCTATGGCTGAGTACTACAAACCAGGCATTGCCGGACTGACAGGTAAGAAATGGTAATTGGCTCTCATGCCAGGCACCCGGTTTCGATCATGGCCACCAACAAATCAGCCGCTCATGCCACGTCCCTGTTGTGTGCCTGGATATCGACAAAGTCAGCTCCCTCCTCTCCGGAGGGAGCTGTATGTCTTCTACGGAGAGTACTCACAGGCCAGGTTGCAGAACGGCCCGATGGACGTTGCCACGACGCGAATACCCTTTGACGCGCTATTTGGCGGTTTGCTGTTTGTATCGACAGACGCTAGGGTTTGACGCAATCGGATCCGCCCCGCTCCCTGCACAAGACGAAGCGAATCTGCTTGGCCCAGTACTGGAGCGCCTCGTCAGCGTTGTACCAGGTATCAATAATTCCCACCGGATTTTTATCGCCGACGCGACGGTCAAGTGCTGCTCCCAGCAGATCTCCGGACATGGCATCCGTAACTTTCATCTCAGCGGTAATTTCCCCAACCCCCGATGGTTTTCCGGTAGCGCCATACGTGACCGCACCAACACCAATGCCAATCGGACTGACCGAGGACAGAAGGTTTCGGACCGGTTTCGAGCTGTCAGCTTCGATAATGGAAAACTGGAGCCTCATGGCGCCCGCTTCCGGTTTCTTTACGATTTCATAATCATTGCCCAGCTCCGATGTCAGATAGATGTAGGCGTTATTGGCCAGCTTCTGGTAGTTTGCCCGCTGTCCTTCGTCAAGTTCGGCCTCCTTGACGATAAGTACCGGATCGACAAAAATCTTGGAGTACTGCTTGATGTCCAAGCCTGGTTTTTTGTAACGATAAAGTGCCCCGTCACTTGGCCCTTCCTTGTAGACCGACGGATTTACCAGGAAGGCATTCTTCAGGTCGACATTTCGTGCCCGCATACTTCCTCCGCAGCCTGCCAGCACGGAAACCAGTGTTACAACCACCACCAGGGTTAATGTCTGAACAGAGCTTTTCATAACGAAACCCCCATTTTCGGTTATTTGACTTCCCTTTTGAGGCATTCTCCTCGTCAACAGCATGGAACCGCTCTTTCTTCTTATACAGAGTTTTTCAGCCAGCGAAACACTCTGCGTTTGCAGCATGCAAAACTTCAAAGCGAAATTTCCCCAGATACAGTTCCCGCAGGGATTTCTCTTGCGCGGCGTCGAAGCCCAATCCTTTCGAAAAACAGTTCTCACGTACCGTACTTCTTTTTCCTCTCATCGAAAGCAGCTTCGAGCCAATCTTTCTTCACTGTCAGGATAGCCGAGGGTATCGCCGAGTCTCCACCAACCGCCACGAAAGCGTCGATGTTCTTCCGGTAAGCGGAAAGAATGTAGTCCTTGCTGCACAGGTAATCTTTCATGATAACCATCCGCCTGACAACAATATTTGCCTTGATGAGACCTGGCTTGCGCATATCACCTGCGATTATCCCTGTATGAGGTTATCCTGTGAGTGACTGTCAGTGTATTTAAAATGCTCATACTCGAATGTAATTATAAATGGAATCGATTATTCGTAAAGCAAGCAAAAAGGAGAAAAGTTTTTGGTAGTGAGCACTGAGATACGTACCCACCTACTTGTGTAGCGGAAAGTCCCAACAAATTGGACCGATTTGCATTACAAGCGACAAGTGTTAAAGTTACTAAGTACTTAAATAGTCCTACAAAAAAATGAACATAATCGCTATGAGATACATAAACATGATTGGCAAGAGTAGTCTGGCCAGGGTACCAGGTCGGTAATAGTTTTAAATTGCAGGAGGCGTATCAGAAGGATGCCCAAGCGTTTTCAGTATTTCATCAGTAGGACAAAGCTGAACCGTCCCCTGTCGGGCAGGAACCTTATCCAGCGATCACGTCTCATAACACTGCTGGACGAAGGACTGCAGAAGCGTGTGACGCTCATGTCGGCGCCGGCCGGATTCGGCAAAACGACCCTGACCGGCCAATGGCTTGCCAGCAGAAAGGAGCTTTCTGCATGGTTGAATCTTGATCAAGACGACAATAACCTCGAAATATTCATCAGGTCCTTGATTGCTGCTGTCCGGCCCGTGGTTCCGAAATTCGGCCTGAATATTGAGAGATTTCTTTCAATGCCGAAATTGCCGCCTCCTGATTACCTGACAAACGCCATTGTTGCCGAATTCGCGACAGTGGGCTCTTCAGTCATCATTGTTCTCGACGATTACCAGTTTATTTTTGCACACCAGGTTCACAATGCCATCGTCACAATACTGAAGAACCTTCCGGAAAACATTCACATGGCCATCCTGACCCGTATGGACCCTCCCTGGCCGCTGGGCCTCTGGCGGGCACGGTCATGGATTTACGAAGTTCGTGCCGCGGACTTGCGCTTTTCACGGGAGGAAACCCTGGCATTTTTCAAACATTACTCTGCGCACCATCTTCAAACAAAAATTATCGACCTGCTGCAGGAAAGAACCGAAGGATGGGCCGCAGGACTGCAATTGGCGCAGTTATCACTTGCTGAATCGCAACATCCCGAACAGACGGCAAAGAACTTTTCCGGTAGCGATCGTCTGATAGTCGATTTTCTCATGGATGAAGTTGTGAATAAATCGTCTCCGGATATCTTGAAGTTTCTTTCCGCAACGGCATTGTTCGACCGATTTAGTGCCCCGTTGTGCGATTACATGCTGGCACATGAACTCGGCGAGCGCGACAGCCAGGAAATTATTTATTCTATCGAACGGAACAATCTTTTTCTTATTCCGCTGGACAAAGAACGTCTGTGGTATCGCTACCATCATCTTTTTCAGAATCTTCTCCAGAACCACCACAAAACAAAATTGCCACAGACGCACAGAACAGAACTTTTCCGTCTGGCAGCCCAGTGGTTCATGGACCGGAATTTGATCGAGGAGTCGATACGATATTTCATCTTGGCAGAAGATATCGATGCCGCAGCGAACGTACTGGAAACACAAATCCATTCAGTGATCGAAAAGGATTTTTCCCGAAGAACACTTTTGCGCCTGCTTTCATTTTTTCCCGAATCGGCAAAATGCAACCAACCCGCACTATTGGTTGCGCATGCCTACTGGAAGATCTTTCAGTGGGATATTGCCAACCTTAATCAGTTATTGGATGAAGCGGCAGAACTTTTGAAAAGCCCTGAATGCAGGATACCGACAGAGAGGCGAGAAAGCCTGCATGGCGATATTGAGTTGTTGCGTGGTTTTTCTCTGTTTTGGCAGGGAGATGATGAGCAGGCACTTCGGTTTCTCACAAAAGCCCGACGGTCCGTACCGAAGGAACATGAGTACGCCTATTTCATGATAATCATGTATACCGCGGGCTGCCTTACTATCCGCGGTTGTTGCCTAAAGGCATTGAATCTGCTGGATAAATATTTTTCAAAGGACTGCTCGAATGGTTGCCGTAATGCCGGCCAATTATTAATGGCACGGTTGGCAATTCATCTCTATTCAGGCGATCTCGATGCCGTTCGTTCTACAGCAAAACAAATGCTCCGGCTATCTGAAACAATCCATATACCGGACTATTGGCTTGCGTATGCACCCTATTTTCTCGGCTGTGTTGCCTACGAACAAGGACAGCTTGAGAGTGCCGCAGAATATTTCTCCAGTGTCGAGCCTTTGCGTTATTGCGTGAGCACACGATTGTACCACGACGCTCTCCTGGGTTCCGCGCTTGTAAACCAGGCCAAGGGAGAAACGGACCGAGCCTGGGAATATGCCTCCTTTGCGCGCGTCTTTGCGCTAGAAACAGGAGATTCTTTTTCCTACACATGTTCGGGCTCTTTTGACACTCGACTGTCCATGCTTTCCGGAAAGAAGCTGGCTGCGCCTTTGGAAAACGGTTCGGTAATTGACAGCAACAGATTCTGGATAGAAATCCCCTCCCTGACCAAGGCTGCATACTCCCTCAGGATGGCAGCGCCTGATGATTGCAATAAAGTCCTGCAAACCATCACAGATGGCCTCAGGCGGGCGGAGAAACACCATAACCGGCCACAGGCGATTCGATTCCTTACCCTGAAAGCCCTTGCCCACGACAAGTCAGGATGTCGCGAGGAAGCGCTCCAGACGCTCGTTGAAGCATTAAACCTGGCCGAGACGCATGGTTTTCTCAGAACCTTCGTTGACCACGGTAGCAGCATGGCTGACTTGCTCGGTGCGATGAAAGAAAAGCATCCGGATAATCCTTATTTATCCCGTCTCCTGGATGCTTTCGGAACCCACGGAAATATCGGGGAAACATCAGGCGAGACTCTGGGCGAACTGCGACAACCCGAAATCGAAACAAGATCGAATTCAAGCATTACAGACGAATTAAGCAACCGTGAACTCTCCGTACTGCTGTTACTCGAAAAGCGCCTTTCAAACAAAGAAATTGCCCATCACCTGTTTATCTCCCCCGAAACGGTTAAGAAACACACTGCCAATCTCTGTCGCAAGTTAAGCGCAAAGGGGCGTCGTCAAGCCGTCGAAGAGGCCCGAAAAAACGGCCTGATTCCTGTCAAATAATCCTACTTTTTCTTTCATATCGGCACTCAGGCTGAAAAAAGCACTTCCAGTACATCACCTACCCCCTTTTTTCCCCTTTTCGGGTTATTTACGGAAGTCTTCCTATGGTCGAAACTTTCAATAATGTGAAACAGTTTTTACGTTATTTACAAACCGACAGTCCCAAGTTTTCCACGTAATTCCAGAGCCATGCATGGCACGGCACATCGACCCAAAAATCATTCGTTTTTCAAAAGGAGCATGTCATGAAAACTTCAACCAAGTCTTTGGCAGCCACGCTCTTATTGGGGTTCGCAGCGCTGGTTTTCATGTTCCCCAGTCCGATATTGGCCGCAAGCAAGGCACAAATTGACCGTGATGTTGACGCAGCCCTGCAACAACTTTTCGACAGCACACCGGCGGCAAAAAAGCTTGCCGCGGAAGCCAAGGCCATCCTCGTGTTCCCGAGCATCGTCAAGCTGGGCTTCATTATCGGTGTCCAGGGAGGTAACGGGGCGCTGCGGGAAAATGGCATGACGGTTGGTTACTATAATACCGCAGCCGCATCCTATGGCCTGCAGGCGGGCATCCAGGAATTCGGCTATGCGCTCTTTTTTATGTCCGATTCAGCACTTCAATATCTGAACAAGAGCGAAGGTTGGGAGATCGGCGTCGGCCCCAGTATCGTTATCGTCGATGCGGGAGTGGCCAGGACGCTCACGACCACAACCGCAAGGAAAGATATCTATGCATTCATCTTCAGCCAGAAAGGGTTGATGGCCGGGCTCGGCCTGCAGGGCACTAAAATTACGAGGATCAACCCTGATTAGCATCTCCTCCTGTCGTAGCCGATGAGGATTGCCGATAGAACTGCATGGGGTTACCATGGGCATCGAAAACACCAAGAGAGCTGGATTTTTCCGTTGGTTGCGCTGGAAACCCGCCCGGTTTGTCCAGCTTTTTGCCTTCATCATCATGGTGATGCTCCTGTCGCCGATCCTCAACAGAAGCCCACTCTTGATGATTCTCCTGGCGGCTTTTTTTCTCAACATCCTGATAGTCACCCTTTCCTCGGCGGGGTTCAGTCCGCGACGACTCTGGCTTCTGTTGGCAGTATGGCTGATAGGGACCCTGCTGGATGGGTCAGCGCTCTTGTTCGGAACGCCCCCATCGGCACATCTCTTGTCAGCGGCATCGGAGTTGGCTAAAAGTTTGCTGCTGGTCATTTGTGTGGTCATGATCCTGCGCTACGTCCTGAGGAGCAATGTAATCACGCTGGACACCATTTTCGGCGCATTGGTCGCCTATTTATTGATAGCTTTCACCTTTTCCTCCCTGTACGAAGCGGTTGCGGTAATCGAACCTGCAAGCTTCAGCATGCCGGCACGGGCAGAAGGTGGGGGAGGCTTGCCCACCGGCTTTGATCTCAGCTATTTCAGTTTCGTCACCATCGCCACCCTCGGTTACGGCGACATAGTACCCAGGTTGCCGGTCACGCAGATGCTGGCAATCCTGGAAGCGGTGACCGGCCAGTTCTACATGGCCGTGGTGGTAGCCTGGCTGGTGAGCGCACTGGCGCGCCGGAGGGTGGAATCCGAGAGCAATAGGGTCGACAGAAACGAATGACAGTGCTTTGAACCGAATATCCAACTTCATTTTCATTGGATTCCTTCGGCGAAAGGAATCGACGTTCTTACATAAGAGAGAGCGGCTTTACTTCAATTGAGGAGGATTGTTCATGAAAAATATCAACTGCACGTTCTTCACGTTATTTTGCAGACGTAAGCCGGCTATTCTCCTCCCCCTGCTGATCTGCACCGCGGTCGGCTGCGGAAAAGAAAAAACCGCGCCACCTCCCCCTCCGGTGGTGGAAGTCGTGGAAGTCGTTCAGCAGGATGTCCCGGTGTACTCCGAGTATGTCGCTTCCACAGACGGCTCCGTCAACGCCAGCATACGGCCCCAGGTTACCGGCTACCTCATCAGCCAGAACTATAAGGAAGGGGACGTGGTCAGGAAAGGGCAGGTCCTTTTCCGGATAGACCCCCGCGTGTTCCAGGCGTCGTTGAATCAGGCAATGGGGCAGCTCGCCCAGCAGCAGGCGCGCTGGACAACCGCAAAGGCCAATCTCCGGCGAATCAAGCCCCTCGCGGCCCAAAACGCCGTCAGCCAGAAGGATCTGGACGACGCGACCGGCCAGGAGCAGTCGACCCACGCTTCGGTGATCGCCGCACAGGCAGCGGTGGATAAGGCCAAACTCGACCTGGAATTCACCAAGGTAACATCACTCATCGCTGGTGTTGCGGGCATCGCCAAGGCCCAGATCGGCGACCTGGTCGGGCCCGGTCAGATCGGGGAATTGACGACTGTTTCAACCGTCGACCCCATCAAGGTCTATGTGCCTGTCAGCGAGCAGCAGTATCTGAAGGCCATGGAGAACCGGGAAAAGCGAGCCGCAGATACCTCGCTCGAACTGATCCTCTCTGACGGCAGCACCTATCCCCACAAAGGAGAACTCAGCTTCGCGGACCGCCAGGTCGACCCGAAGACAGGAACGATCAAGATTGCCACGCTATTCCCGAATCCCGGCAACGTGCTGCGACCGGGACAGTTCGCCAAGGTCAGGGCCAGGATGGGCATAGACAGGAATGCGCTGCTGGTTCCGCAGCGAGCGGTTGCCGAAATGCAGGGAAAGCTCCTGGTGGCCGTGGTCGGCAGCGATAACAAGGTCAGCATCCGGCCGGTGGAAACGGGTCAACGGGTCGGTCATCTGCAGGTAGTGAGCAAGGGACTGCAACCCGGAGAGAAAATTGTCGCCGAGGGCATCCAGAAGGTTAAGGATGGTATGCCCGTAACGCCGAAGCCTTTCGTTCTCCCGAGCCAGACCGGCGCGGAAAATGCCGGCAAAACAGCGGTCGGACAGTCAGCACCAGCGCCGGCCGGGAAGAGGTAGGCCGCCATGTCAAAGTTCTTCATCAATCGCCCCATCGTTGCCATGGTCATTTCGATCCTCATGGTCATCGGCGGCCTGGTCGCCATGTCGCGTCTTCCGGTTGCCCAGTTTCCCAATATCGTTCCGCCGGCAATCCAGGTAAATGCAACCTATACCGGGGCTGACGCCCTCACCCTGGAGCAGTCGGTGGCCACTCCCATCGAACAGCAGATGTCCGGTGTAGACAACCTTGACTACATGTACTCCATCAACGCCAACAACGGGCAGATGGCCCTCTACAACTATTTCGACCTGAAGACCGATGCCAGCACCGACCAGCTGCTGGCCCAGATGCGGGAGGGGCAGGCCGAGTCGCAGCTTCCTGCCGATGTGCGCAACTACGGAGTAACGGTGCAGAAATCCACCTCATCTCCCCTGATCATGTTTGCGCTCTATTCCCCCAAGGAGACCTATGACAATATCTTTCTGGCCAACTACGCCTACATCAACATCAATGACCAGATGACCCGTATCAAGGGGATCGCCAGCGTCACCGTTTTCGGCGCCGGCCAGTACGCCATGCGGATCTGGGTAAAGCCGGACCAGCTTGCGTCACTGAACATCACCATCCCCGAGATCATGAATGCCGTCAACGCCCAGAACACCGTAAACCCCGCGGGTCAGGTGGGAGGGCCACCGATCCCGAAGGGGCAGGAGTTCACCTACACCGTGCGGGCCCAGGGACGTCTCCAGACCGAGCAGGATTTCGGCAATATCGTGCTCCGCGCCGACCCGGACGGCTCCATCGTCCGTGTCAAGGATGTGGCCCGCATCGAACTGGGGGCACAGACCTACAACCTGGAGGGACGGCTGAACGGCAAACCGTGCGCACTCATCGCCCTCTACCAGATGCCGGGGACCAACGCCCTTGATGCAGCCAACGGCACCAAGAAACTGATGGCAGAACTGAAGAAGAGTTTCCCGCCTGACCTGGACTACACGGTGGCGCTTGACACCACGCTGGCGGTCACCGAAGGGATGAAGGAGATTCAGCAGACTTTCTTCGAGGCCCTGTTCCTGGTCGTACTGGTGGTCTTCATTTTCCTCCAGGGGTGGCGGGCCACCCTGATACCGCTGCTGGCGGTGCCGGTTTCACTGATCGGGACATTCATGGTCTTTCCCATGTTGGGGTTCTCCATCAACACGCTCTCCCTGTTCGGCCTGGTGCTTGCCATCGGCCTGGTGGTTGATGACGCCATCGTCGTGGTCGAGGCGGTGGAGCATCACATCGAGAACGGGCTATCCCCCCGAGATGCGTCTCTGAAGGCCATGGAGGAGGTTTCCGGACCGGTCATCGCCATCGCCATAATCCTGTCGGCAGTTTTCGTCCCGACCGCCTTCATTCCGGGCATCACCGGCCAACTGTACCAGCAGTTCGCCGTGACCATCGCCATATCGGTCATCTTCTCGGCCTTCAACGCCCTGTCACTCTCTCCAGCCTTGTGCGCGTTACTGCTGAAACCCAAGGTAAAAGGGACCGGACCGCTGCAGAAGTTCTACGACTGGTTCAACCGGGTCTTCGGCCGGGCCACCGACGGGTACATCAGCGGTTGCGGAATGGCAATCCGGAAAAGCCTGATCAGCCTCGTCCTGCTTGCCGGAATCACGCTACTGGCAGGAATCTCCGGTAAGCACATCCCCACCGGTTTCCTCCCGGATGAAGATCAGGGGTTCATCTTCGCCGGCATCCAGCTCCCTGATGCCGCCTCTCTCCAACGGACCAGCGAGGTTGCCCGCCAAGCCGAGGAGATTATCACCAAAACTCCCGGGGTGAAATACTGCTCTTCGATCATTGGCTACAACATGCTCAGCCAGGTGCAAAACTCTTATAGTGCATTCTTCTTCATCACCCTTGAGGAATGGGCCAAGCGGAAAAAGCCGGAAGAGAAATATGAGGCGATCAAGGAGTCGATCTCGAAAAAGATGGCCGGTATTCCCGGCGCTGTCGGCTTCGCCTTTCCGCCTCCGGCCATCATGGGGGTCGGCACCGCCGGCGGTGTCACCTTTATCCTCGAAGACCGGGCCGGCAAGGACATTGCGTTTCTCGCCTCGAACACACAGAAGTTCCTCGAAGCGGCCAGAAAACGCCCTGAGCTGGGGCGGGTTACCACCACCTTCCTCCCCACCGTGCCGCAGCTCTTTGTGGATGTCGACCGGGACAAGGTGCTCAAGCAGGGAGTCAACATCTCTGATGTCTACAAGGTCCTGCAAAGCTTCATGGGAAGCGGCTTCATCAACTACTTCAACCGCTTCGGCCGCCAGTGGCAGGTGTTCCTCCAGGCCGAAGGTGACTACCGGACCAACATCGAAAACATCGGCCAGTTCTACGTGCGCAACAACGAGGGACAGACCGTGCCGCTGTCGACGCTCACCTCGGTCCGAAACGTAGTCGGGCCTGAGTTCACCCTGCGCTTCAATCTCTACCGTTCAGCCCAGATCAATGCCACGGCTGCGCCCGGCTTCAGCTCGGCCCAGGCCATGAAGGCTCTCGAGGAGGTATTCGCCGAGACCATGCCGCGGGAAATGGGGTACGACTACAGCGGCATGTCGTTCCAGGAGAAGAAGGCCCAGGAAGGGGTGTCACCGGTTGCCATCTTCGCCTTCTCGTTCCTCTGCGTCTTCCTGATCCTGGCGGCCCAGTATGAAAGCTGGGGACTGCCTTTCAGCGTTCTGCTTGGAACGCCCGTCGCCGTGTTCGGAGCGTTCCTGGCTGTTTTCCTGCGCAGGATGGAAGTCAGCGTTTACGTGCAAATCGGATTGATCATGCTGATCGGGTTGGCCGCCAAGAATGCCATCCTGATTGTCGAGTTCGCCAAAACCGGCTACGAACAGGAAGGCCGCTCGGCGGTGGATGCCGCCTTGCACGGCGCCCGCATTCGACTACGCCCGATCCTGATGACGGCCTTCGCATTTATCCTGGGCTGTGTGCCGCTCTGGATCGCCTCCGGCTCCGGCGCCGTTTCGCGGCAAGTGCTCGGCACGGCCGTGATCGGCGGGATGGTGGCCGCCACCTGCATTGCCATTTTTATCATTCCGGTCTCCTTTTCCTTTGTCCAGCATTTGATCCACGGCAAGGCGCCGCCGCCCCGCGCGCCAAGCAAGAAAAAGGAAGAATAGGCGGCAACGGTTTTTGTAGCCGTCGGACGGCAGGCCGACG
>JAQUHN010000023.1:0-26551 GCA_028683555.1 Geobacteraceae bacterium
CCCTTTATTTCACTGGTGACGAAATTTCTTGAGGACAGGCTTCTGCCGCTTACCCATGTCCATGGTGTTCTGGTTGATGTTTTTGGCGTGGGGGTACTGATCCATGGTAAAAGCGGCATCGGCAAGAGTGAGTGCGCCCTTGATCTGGTTATCCGCGGTCACCGCCTTGTGGCGGATGATATGGTACAGATCCGGAAAAAGAGTCCGACCGCGCTGGTCGCCAGTGCCACGGAATCCCTGCAGTTCCGCATGGAAATCCGGGGGATGGGGGTCATCAATATCAAGGACCTTTTCGGGATTTCGGCCATCAGGGAAAGGAAAATCATCAATCTCGTAATCGAGCTCGTGGAATGGGATCCAGACCAGGAGTATGAGCGGCTGGGTATCGACGAAGAGACTCACTCGATCCTTGATGTGGGACTCCAATACCTCAAGATTCCGGTACGGTATGGCAGGAACCTCACCTCGATTATCGAGGTGGCGGCAAGAAATTACCTTTTAAAGGGTATGGGGTATCACTCGGCACGGGAGTTTCACGAGAATTTGCTGGCTCGCATGGAAGCCCGTTCCTTGGGTGATGAGGTGGAGTAGATAAATGCGGATTGTTATTATAACCGGTTTGTCAGGGTCGGGAAAATCCACCGGCGTGCGCGTCTGTGAAGACGAAGGGTATTTCTGCATCGACAATCTGCCGGTGAGCCTTATTCCCACCTTTGTGGAGCTCGTGGAGAAATCCACGGACAGCAGGCGGGACGTCGCACTGGTTATGGATATCCGGGATCTAGAGTCTCTTCGCGGCTATGAAAAGGTGCTGCAGGGGGTCCGGGAAGCCGGTCATACGGTGGAAATCGTCTTCTTCGATGCTTCCGACGAGGTGCTTATCCGCCGTTTTTCCGAAACAAGGCGCAGACATCCGGTTTCGCAAGGCGGTTCGGTGCCCGAGGGGATCCGTTTCGAGCGGGAACAGCTTTCAGGGCTGCGTCGGATGGCTACCAGGGTCATCGATACTTCGGAGTTTAATGTCCATCAGTTGAAGGATGCGGTCATCTCCTTCCTGAAGGGCAGCGATAATGCCCGTGAGATGACGGTTCATCTGCAGTCTTTCGGCTATCGATATGGCGTCCCTCTTGAGTCTGACCTGGTGATGGACGTACGCTTTCTTCCCAATCCGTATTTTGTGCCGTCATTGCGCGAGTTTTCAGGTCTTGACCCGCTTGTTCGGGAGTATGTGCTCGAAAAAGAGGAAACGTGCCGGTTTCTTGCCAAGTTTACCGATATGTTGGAGTTTCTGATTCCGGGATATCGGCGGGAGGGTAAATCCTACCTGACGGTTTCCACCGGATGCACAGGCGGGAAGCACAGATCCGTGGCAATAACGGAAGAACTGAAAAAATTTTTTGCGGACAAAAACGTGATTGTGAAAGTCACTCACCGGGATATCGGGAAGGGGTAGGATATGGTTGGTTTGATCGTCGTGGCTCATGCTGGCCTGGCAAGGGAGCTTCTTGCGGCAGCTGAAATGATAGTTGGTCCGATCGAAAGGGCGGAAGCTATCGGGATTGCATCGGGTGACTCTGTGGAAATGATTCGGGACAGTGTTGCCGGCGCCATAGAGAAAGTCTCCGAAACCGGGGTAATCATCATGGTTGACATGTTCGGCGGCACTCCTTCCAATATGAGCATCTCGTTTCTAAAGGACGATGAAATTGAAGTTATCACCGGCGTAAATCTGCCGATGGTGATAAAGTTTGCTACCGAACGGGACAAGCTCGGCGTTGCCGATTTGGCATCATCGATAAAAAAATGTGGACTCGACAGCATTTCTGTCGCCGGAGATTATCTGAAATAGTATCAGGATGACCACATAAAACATTTTTACCACGGGAATTCGACAGTTCGTGTTTCCAGTTGCTCGCCGTCTCGGGGAAGTCTGTCTTCCCGGTTCACGGCGTTACTTCGTTGCAGGGTGGAAAAGTACCATATGATGATCAAGGAATTTGTTATACCAAATAAGCTCGGTTTGCACGCCCGGGCATCGGCCCTGTTGGTCAAGACTGCCAACCGTTTCTGTTCCGATATCAAGATCGAACGGGAAGATATTGAGGTGAACGGCAAGAGCATCATGGGCATTATGATGCTTGCCGCCGCAAAGGGTAGCGTCATCCGCGTCAAGGTTGGTGGAGAGGACGAGGAAGAAGCGATGACTGTTCTCGGGGAATTGATAGAGGATGGCTTCGGAGAAGAGTAAAAACAGAATTTTTCGCGGGATCGGCGCTTCTCCCGGTATCGTTATCGGTGAGGCGCGTGTTGCTGACAGGAACAGGGTTGTTGTTGTTGAAACAACCGTTCCCGCTGCTGAGATTGCATCCGAGATCGAACGTTTCCATGACGCTCTCCGGAAGGCGAAGGAGGATCTCCTTTCCCTGAAGGAGCAGATTTCCAGGAAGCGGGGAACGGAACATCTCTACGTCATCGACACCCACCTGATGATCCTCGATGACACGATGCTGACCACGGAAACCGTCAGCCTCATCGAGCAGGAGAGGATCAATGCCGAAGCTGCACTGCACCGCACCCTCAAAAAGTTCAAGGAATTCTTCGAGGGGATTGAGGACGAATATCTCCGTGAGCGGGGCAGTGATGTGGAGACCGTGGTTGAACGGGTTCTCCGCAACATGCTCGGCCAGCGACATGAAATTCTCTGCGAGGCGGAAGGACGTGTCGTCATCGTTGCCCACGATCTGTCTCCTTCCGACATTCTCCAGATCGACAAGGAAAAGGTTGTCGGTTTTGTTACCGATCTGGGCGGCAAGACTTCCCATACCGCCATAGTTTCCCGCTCACTGGAGATCCCAGCCGTTGTTGGCCTTGAGAAGATTACCGGCGAAGTTGTCGATGGTGATCCGATTATTGTTGACGGAAACAAGGGACTCGTTGTTGTTAACCCTGACGAGGAGACCTTCCGCGACTATCTGCAGCATAAGCAGTACTACGAGTACCGGGAAAAGGAGTTCCTGAAGCTCAAGGATCTTCCGGCAGAAACGGTTGACGGTCAGCGGATTGCGTTGAAAGGAAACGTTGAATTTATCGAGGAGGTCCCCTCCATCAAGAAGCATGGTGGTGAGGGCATCGGACTCTATCGGACGGAAATGCTCTTTCTGGGTCGCTCGACCCTGCCTGACGAGGAGGAACAGTTTCGCACCTATGCTGAGATTGTTCGCCAGATGGCTCCCTACCCCGTTACCATCAGGACCTTGGACGTTGGTGGCGACAAGTTTGTCGCTGACCTGAATCTCGATGACGAGCTGAACCCGGCGCTTGGTCTGCGGGCGATTCGCCTTTCGTTGCGCTGCCCTGATTTGTTCAAGACCCAGTTGCGCGCCATCCTGCGTGCCAGTACTTTCGGCACGGTACGAGTGTTCTTCCCGATGATTTCCGGAGTGGGCGAGATACGGTCCGCCAAAATCCTGCTGGAGGAAGCCAAGCAGGAGCTGCGGGATGCTTCTGTTCCGTTTGACGAAAATATGGAAATCGGCATCATGATCGAGACGCCTTCGGCGGTTATCATTGCCGATCTGCTGGCGCGTGAAGTGGATTTCTTCAGTGTCGGCACCAATGACCTTATCCAGTATTCCCTGGCAATCGACCGGACCAACGAACATCTTTCCCATTTGTATGAGCCGCTGCATCCGGCGGTGCTCAGATCGCTCAAGATCGTTGCCGATGCGGCGCATAACGAGGGAATCTACGTAAGCATGTGCGGCGAAATGGCAGGTGAGCCGAATTATTTGCCGATCCTGCTTGGTCTGGGGTTTGACGAGCTTTCCATGAATGCGGTGTCTATCCCGAAGGTTAAAAGGATTCTTCGTCGTTGCAGTCGGAGTGAGGCCGAAAGCCTGGCACAACAGGCCCTTTCTTTCTCAACGGCAACCGAGGTTGATTCCTATCTGCAGAGCCAGATAGTCACCAGGTTTTCCGATAGTATCGATTGAAGAAGGTCGGCTGACGTTTCCGGTAATGGACGGAACCGTGTCAGTGGGTATCGCTGTGTCAGACAGCGGTCTCCGGGTCTTCATATTTATGACTTGACAAAGATGCGGGCAGAATTCTACCATTCAGACTGAACGGGGTTTACCCACCATCTCAGTAGACAACGAGAGGAGTTTCATCACATGGGCATGACAGATTTTATATTTACCTCCGAATCGGTTTCCGAAGGTCATCCGGACAAGGTTGCCGATCAGATATCAGACGCGGTACTCGACGCCATCCTGGCACAGGACCCCAATTCACGGGTTGCCTGCGAAACCCTGGTGACGACCGGAATGGTTGTCATGGCGGGAGAGATCACCACCAATGCTGTTGTCGACTATTCCAAGGTGGCACGCGAAACCATCAAGGAAATCGGCTACAATGATTCCGCCATGGGATTCGACTGGGAAACCTGTGCCGTCCTTACTTCCATTGACAAACAGTCTCCTGATATCTCCCAGGGTGTTACCGAGGGAGAAGGCCTGTTCAAGGACCAGGGTGCCGGGGACCAGGGTCTCATGTTCGGCTATGCCTGCAATGATACGCCTGAGCTCATGCCAATGCCGATCGTGCTGGCACACAGGCTGACCAAATATCTGAGCGATGTCCGCAAACAGGGTATCCTGGATTTTCTCCGGCCCGATTCCAAGTCGCAGGTATCGATTCGTTATATCGATGACCGGCCGGTCAGTGTCGATACGGTGGTGGTTTCCTCCCAGCATACCCCCGACGTTTCCTATGAGGCCATTCGGGAAGGTATTATCGAAGAGGTGGTAAAGAAAGTCATTCCGGCCGAGTTGATGACGGATGCTACCCGCTTCCTGATCAACCCCACCGGCCGTTTCGTCATTGGTGGCCCCATGGGTGACTGCGGTCTGACCGGCCGGAAGATCATCGTCGATACCTATGGCGGTCAGGGTTCCCATGGCGGTGGCGCCTTCTCCGGCAAGGATCCGTCAAAGGTCGACCGTTCCGCATCTTACATGGGCCGCTACGTGGCGAAAAACCTGGTGGCTGCCGGGCTCTGCGACAAGTGCGAGGTTCAGGTCGCCTATGCCATTGGTGTTGCCGCACCGGTTTCGGTCATGATCAATACTTTCCGCACCGGAAAGATTCCTTCGGAGCGTATTGCCGAGATCGTCAAGGAAACCTTTGATCTCAGGCCTCGGGCCATTATTGAACAGCTTGACCTGCTTCGTCCGATCTATCTGAAAACGGCTGCGTATGGCCACTTCGGTCGCGAACTGCCGGAATTTACCTGGGAAAAGACCGACAAGGTCGATATTCTCAGGTCCAAGGCCGGACTGTAGTCTATTGCACGTACGCTGATCATTTCTGTATAAAAAGGCCGGATGGTTTTTCCATCCGGCCTTTTTGTATTGCTTTCCGTTGCGATCGGGAGCTTAGCCGTTCAGTTTCCGGTTTTCCGCTCCTGCTTCATGCGCCTGTTTCTTTTGCTGTTCCCGGACAAAACGATAGCCGATACCGCGCACCGTCTGAAAGTGAACCGGGTGCGACGGGTCCGGTTCGAAATATCTTCTCAAGCGGACGATGAAATTATCGAGTGTCCGTGTTTCCGAATTGGTTGAATAACCCCACACGGTTTCAAGCAGTTCGGCACGGGATACCGCTTTCCCTTCGTTTTTGAAAAAAAAGGCCAGCATTTTTACTTCCAGTTCGGTCAGGTCTATTTCCCCTTGAGGCGTCCGGGCATGGTAGGAGAGGAGAAATACTTCGCTGTCACCGAACCGGTATCCTTCCTCAATTGGCTCCGGGCGGTACCATGCGGAACGTTTCAGCATTCCTTGTACCCGGAGCAGGAATTCATTCAGATTGAACGGCTTCATCAGGTAATCGTCAGCCCCTGCCGAGAGGCCGGTAATCCTGTCCCCTTCTTCGGAACGGGCAGAAAGAATCAGGATCGGTACCCGCATATCCATTTCCCTGATTTTTTCGCAAACGGTAAAGCCGTCGATGCCCGGCAGCATTATGTCCAGTATTATGAGGGAAAACCGGTCGTACTCGAGACGCTGCAACGCCTCTTCACCTGTTTCCACGTGGCTTACCCGATAGCCTTCCAGTTCCAGGTTGAAACAGATGCCCCGGGCGAGATGGATTTCATCTTCTACCAGTAGTATGTAAGGTTTTTCTTCATTCATGATTACTCCGCAAGGGGGAGGGTGATATGAAAGGTCGAGCCTTTGCCGAGTCCGCTGCTTGCTACCCGGATCTTGCCGCCATGGGCGGTAATTACTGATCTCACGATATAGAGTCCGAGACCCGTTCCCCGGATATTCTCGCCATGGCTACGAACCCGATAGAACATGCGAAAGACCTTTTTCAGGTGTTCAGGGTCAATCCCCTTTCCCTTGTCCTGGAACATCAGGTTACAGTGCTTTCCTTCCCTGCGCAGCATGATTGCAATCTCCGGTGAGGCCGGGCTGTAGAGAATGGCGTTCTCGAACAGGTTCCGCAGCGCCATTTCCATTTCTTCCAGGTTGCAGGAAACCATGACATTCTCTTCAATATCCAGAGTTAGACTGCTTCCTTCCGGAAGTGTCGCCCGTTTTCGTTCCAGGTAGGTGGCCAGAAATGCGGAAAAATCAATCGGCCGTCGTTGTGCGGCCCGGCGCTTTTGTTCGAGTTTCGCCGCCATGAGAAGATTGCTGATCAGGTGGTTGAGGCGGTCCACATCGTCGAGCATGGTATCAAGAAATTGCACCGATTTTTCCGGTGGCAGCGGGCGGAGACGCATGGTTTCAAGGTGAAGCTGGATCGATGCCAGGGGTGACTTCAATTCGTGGGTAACCTGGGAGATGATGTTTTTCTGCTGTCGATAGAGGTCATACTGGCGCTTCCAGTAGAGAAAAAGCACATAGACCCCGGCAAGCACTACCAGCAGCAGGATGATTCCTCCCAGCAGGGCGGTCCAGTCGAGCCCCCGGTTGACCAGTTCAGGTCGGTAGCGGAGGGCAAGGTTGCGGAATTCCCGGTTGCTGTCGAGGAACCAGGAGATCCAGAACAGGACAAGTACCCCCCAAACCAGTTGAATGCCGATGAACGCAATGAGCGGGTGGAAAAGGCGTTTGATCCATTTCATGGGTTCGCGTATCCGATGGTAAAAGTTGTACGCGGGTAACATCCGCGTACTGTCAGAATGGTTTTACAATACTATTACACAACAAGCATTCTTTTTCCAGTATGCTGTAACCACGAAGAAAACACCAGCTCTTGGCAGAAGGAAGGAAAATCATGCAGCCTTTTCATATCGGTGACTATACGGTCAGGTATCCTTTGATTCAGGGAGGAATGGGGGTAAGGATTTCCGGTGGTTCCTTGGCGGGTCACGTGGCTCGATGCGGCGGCATCGGCATAGTGGCGGCGGCCGGTATTGCCATGAACAGCTCCCATTATACCGGGACGAACTATATGCAGGCGGAACCGGAAGCGATGAAGGAAGAATTGCGGAAGGCGTATGCCATCGCGCCGGACGGCATCATCGGTGTCAATATCATGGTCGCCTTGTCCGATTATGAAACCCTGGTAGAGGCCTCTATCGAAGGCGGCGCCAAGGTCATTATCTGTGGCGCCGGTCTTCCCATGAGCCTGCCAGCGCTGACCGCCCATGCCCCTCATGTGGCGCTGGTTCCTATCGTGTCATCGCTCAGGGCCGCGCAACTGATCGTAAAGAAGTGGCAGAAGGGCTATAATCGCCTTCCCGATGCCGTTCTCGTGGAAGACCCGGATACCGCCGGCGGCCACTTGGGTGAAAAGATGGAAAACATCGGTACCGGGGACTATGACCACTACGGCACGGTGCGGGCGATTAAAGATTTCATGCGGAACGAGTACGGTTGCGATGTTCCGGTAATTGCTGCCGGTGGCATCTGGGATCGGGCCGACGTGATGCACGCCCTGGCCCAAGGGGCGGATGCGGTGCAGATGGCAAGTCGTTTCGTCGCCACCGAAGAATGCGATGCGGCGGAAAGTTTCAAACAGGCATACCTTGACTGTCGCCAGGAAGACATCGGACTGGTCATGAGCCCTGCCGGCTTACCGGGAAGAGCAATAGTCCGCAATCACACTGCAATTGTCAATTTTGACCAAGCCAACGGAACCGTCTGCTCCACCGGCTGCCTGAAAAAATGCACCTTTAAGGAAACCGGCGAGCGTTTCTGCATTGTTCGCGCATTGGATCGCGCGCAACGGGGTGACGTGGAAACCGGCCTGATCTTTTGTGGAACCAATGCCTATAAGGCTGAACGGATCACCACCGTGCAGGAGATTTTTAACGAACTCTTCGCTGAGGCAGCTGCAGAGGAAGCAGAGGAAGCTGCCTGACCACGAGCCCGCACATTCCATTTTGACCTGGCTGGGTAAAAGTGGTATAAAATAGTGAGCAGTCTGATACGGGATGATTATTGCATGCCCGGTGTTCAGGCTGCTCATTACATATAAGGGGATTAAATATGGAAAAAAAGACTGCACAGACACAGTGCGCGCCCGGCGCGTTTACCGATTATAAGGTTCGGGACATCTCTCTGGCACCTTGGGGGCGCAAGGAAATAGACATAGCCGAGAAGGAGATGCCGGGCCTGATGGCGTTGCGTGAGGAGTACGGAGCCGACAAGCCCCTTGCCGGTGCCCGGATTGCCGGCTCGCTACATATGACAATTCAGACTGCCGTGCTCATCGAGACGCTGGTTGAACTGGGTGCCGAGGTGCGCTGGTCGTCGTGCAACATCTTTTCCACCCAGGACCATGCCGCAGCTGCCATTGCTGTTGCCGGCATCCCTGTGTTCGCCTGGAAGGGCGAAACGGCCGAAGAATTCGACTGGTGCATGCGTCAGACCGTTTTCTGGGCCGACGGCAGCCCCCTCAACATGATCCTCGACGACGGCGGCGATCTTACCAAGCTGATCCACGATGAGTATCCGGAGCTTCTGCAAGGAATTCAGGGCGTGAGCGAAGAGACCACCACCGGCGTGCATCGCCTTTATGACATGATGCGCAAGGGAACGCTCGGGATTCCGGCCATCAACGTCAACGATTCTGTCACCAAGTCCAAATTCGACAACCTGTACGGTTGTCGTGAATCTCTCCTTGATGGCATAAAGCGCGCCACCGACGTGATGATTGCCGGAAAGGTTGCAGTGGTTTGCGGCTACGGCGATGTGGGGAAGGGCTGCGCCCATTCTCTGCGAGGGCAGGGGGCGCGGGTACTGATTACTGAAATCGATCCCATCATTGCCCTTCAGGCGGCCATGGAAGGGTTTCAGGTAATTACCATGGAAGAAGCAGATTCGCTGGGGGATATCTTTGTTACCGCTACCGGCTGTATCAATGTTATCACCCGTGCCCACATGGAGCGAATGAAAGACCAGGCCATTGTCTGCAATATCGGTCATTTCGACGACGAAATCGATATTGCCGGTATCCGCGAGTTGCCCTGGGTGACAATAAAGCCTCAGGTAGATGAAGTGATTTTTCCGGATGGCAAGAAGCTGATCCTGCTGGCTGAGGGACGTCTGGTCAACCTCGGTTGCGCCACCGGACATCCCAGTTTCGTCATGTCAAATTCCTTCACCAATCAGGTAATGGCCCAAATCGAACTTTGGACGAACCGGGCTGCCTATGAAAAGAAAGTGTATATGCTGCCGAAGATCCTTGATGAGAAGGTTGCCCGGTTGCACCTTGGCAAACTCGGCGTGAAGCTTACCACGCTGACCAAAGAGCAGGCCGACTATATCGGCGTCACGGTGGAGGGACCTTATAAACCCGATTTTTACCGCTACTGATAGGTTGCCGTAACACTGCTACAAGGGCCGTCCCGATTCGATTGGGACGGCCTTTTTTGTTTTTGCGCGCCTTCGAGCTGCTGGTGTTCGGAAACAGGATGCTAAGGATTGTGGTGTAATGCGATTAAAAAAATTGCATGAAAGCTTTTTTTCAATTACTATCTTTAAAAACTGCAAGGAGGAAATGACCATGAAGAAATCGGGGTTTACCGCAATAATCCTGCTGGTACTGTGTGCCTGCGTTCCTCAGAGGTACCAGGGAACCGTTGATACCGTGCGTGACACGGGCCGTGCCATTTCGTCGCGCGTTTCCGATGCGGATGAATTTTCCTGCAGCCGCTCAAATACCCTGCCGGTAAAATCGCGGCAACTCTATGAAAACTACTACGGCACGATCCTTACGTCAGACACTGCCTGGCTTCGGACTCCGGGGGGGAAGTACCGTTGGGGTATCGCAAATTCGAAACCGCTCAGCTTGGCCCACTTCGGCGCCTACGTGAAGCCATTGGGCAAGTACGGTCGTTTTCGGGCCAAGGTCTATATTGACCAGTCGATAAAAGCGGACATGGTTTTTACCTTCCGGGCAGAGTCCTACAATGGTGAAGTTTTGAGAAACCTTCCCATTAGTCCCGGCGCTACAAAAACGGTCGATATTGACATTGCCGGTGTCAAAAAACTGTATATCGGTGCCGACCTTCGCATCAATCATGATCGGGCGGAAAAGATCGTCATCGGTGAACCGGAATTCTACAGCTGTCGATAGCCAGAATCGTGACAATGTTCAGACGGGAACAGCCATTTTTTGTTGGCTGTTCCCGTTTTGTTTTCCGTTACTGAATTCTCCGCAGAGGGAAGACCGGCTTGCGCAGCGGTTGGATATTCTGCATGGCTTTGTCCGCGATTAACTGCACCAACCTCCATTGCGCATTCGAGAAATTCGCTCGGGTGCGCATCATCCATTGGCCGGTTTACCGATGGTCAGGTTGGCGGTTTTGCTTGGGGTTAGGGTGCTGAGAAACAGACAGAGTATACATACTTTTCAGATGGATTGATGCATTGTAACCTTCCTTGCAAGAGATTTTTTGCTCTTGTCCGTCACGGATTCCCTTGAATTTTCATGTGTGATAACAAAAAACTCTTTGCACGCAGTGCGGCATAGATACGCAATCGACCAGGCGCCGGAATCGTACCGCAGCTGAAAGCCGGTGAGCCAGTGCGGGGTGAGAGTACGGACCGGTCTGCTGGAATTCAATAACAATTTTCCGTGGTATAATGAAAAAAACAGCAGACAGCCAAAGGAGGGGAACATATGTCGTATTCGGCGCTCCTGACAGACTTGTATCAACTGACCATGCTTGCCGGGTATTTTGAGAAAGGGATGCAGAATGATCCTGCTGTGTTCGATCTTTTCTTCCGCAGTCCCCCCTTCAAAGGTGGCTATGTTGTTTTCGCCGGACTTGAACCCGCGCTCCGTTATCTCTCCGAACTCCGCTTTACCGAGGAAGATCTCTCCTATCTGCGGAGCCTGGGCATCTTTAAGGAGTCCTTTCTCGACTACTTGAAGGTTTTCCGTTTTCACGGCAGGGTCACGGCCATGCCCGAGGGGTCCGTAGTCTTTCCCCTCGAGCCCCTGATTACCGTGGAAGCACCTTTGGCACAGGCACAACTGGTGGAGACGGCCCTGCTCAATATCATCAACTTCCAATCCTTGGTGGCCACGAAGGCTGCAAGAATTACCACCGTCGCTGATGGCAGGGATGTTGTCGAGTTCGGTTTGCGGCGAGCCCAAGGACCCGACGGGGGGTTGAGCGAAGTTCGCGGGGCTTATATCGGTGGCGCCCGCAGTACCAGTAACGTATGGGCGGGCAAGATCCTCGACATCCCGGTAAAGGGAACGCACGCCCATAGCTGGATAATGGCATTTCCCGACGAGCTGTCGTCCTTCCGGGCCTATGCCGAGGTGTTTCCCGAGAACAGCATTCTGCTGGTGGATACCTACGATACCCTCAAGAGCGGTATCCCCAACGCCATAATTGTTGCCCGGGAATTGCGCGCAAAGGGGCATGAATTGCGAGCCGTTCGCCTCGATTCGGGAGATCTGGCCCTGCTGAGCCGTGAATCACGCCGGATGCTCGATGAAGCGGGTTTCCCTGATGTAAAAATTCTTGCCTCGAACGAACTGGACGAGTATGTAATTCGTTCCATCCATGAGCAGGGGGGGCGGATCGATATCTATGGGGTCGGCACCAGGCTTGCCACCTGTCAGGGTGAAGGAGGCGGGGCACTGGGCGGGGTCTATAAGCTGGTCCGCTATAACGGCAAGCCGAAGCTGAAAGTAACCAGTGATATCTCGAAAAGCACAATTCCCGACCGGAAAAAACTATTTCGGGCCATCGGCGTTGACGGTGTCTTCCAGATGGACATCATCTGCCGGGAACACGAGGTTCCGTCGCCGGGAGATCTCGTCTATGATCCGCGCAAACCACAGATAACAACGCGGATCCCAGCGGGCTCAGTTCTCGAGCCGTTTCGTTCGGTGGTTATGGAGGAAGGCGTGGCAACGGAGTCGTCACCTTCCCTCCCGGAAGTAGCCGACCGTTGCCAGGCCCAGTTGGCGCGGCTGCCAGAGGGGGTGCTGCGTTTTGAAGATGTTCTTGCCTATGGCATCTATCTGAGCAGTGGCCTCCATGAATTGCGGATGCGTCTGATTGACGAGGTGCAGGAGGGTTATCGGTAATCCAGAGCTTGTCCGTATCCAATCGTTGCGAGGGATCGCGCCCGGATTTATGTCTTTTCTGGCCAGGCTGATTGGTCAAAACAGCAGGGATTGCAAAGCTACGGCGAGTATTTTGTGATCGAGGCACAGGTAAGTTCGGCCGAAACACGGGATGCTGGCCTGTAATATTTATGACCGGACTAGCTCTTGGCCGACCTCTCGAGCAGCTGGTTTTCGGCGGGAGGCGAGGCAGGAAGGGGAAGGTGATGGTGATGGTGACAGGATCAGCTTTGCTTATTGAGGATGTGCAGAATGACTTCTGCTCCGGCGGCAGCCTTGCAGTCCCAGACGGAGACGCAGTTGTCCCGGTATTGAACCGCTATATCGAGCTTTTTCTGGAAAGCGGGCTGCCTGTCTATGCTTCCCGCGATTGGCATCCGGAGGGGTCAAGTCATTTCTCCGTTGCCGGAGGTATTTGGCCTGTTCACTGCGTTCAAGGAAGCGCAGGGGCGCAATTTCATCCGGACTTGCGCCTGCCGGACGATGTGATTGTCCTTTCCAAGGGTATGGACCCTGCGGAAGACGGTTTTTCCTCTTTCGAGGCTATCAATGAAGAGGGACTGCCTTTTTCGGCATGCCTTGAAGAACAGCGGGTTGACCATCTCTTTGTCGGCGGGTTGGCAACCGATTATTGCGTCAAGTATACCGTGCTGGAGGCCCTCAGGCGGGGGTTTTCGGTTACCCTGCTGATTGATGCCGTGCGCGGCGTGGACCTCAATCCGGGCGATTCGGAGACGGCGATACGAGAGATGGTGCTGGCGGGTGCTATTGTTGCTTGTCTGGAGAGTTTTTAGTGGAGAGGATGGTTATGGGGAGCAGCTACTCGCCGCTCCCCACGGTGTGGAACTACTTGGACTCGCGTGCGGTAACCATGTGCAGTGCCTTGCTGAAGGTGGCTTCGGTTGCCGTCTGAATTTCTTCGACAACATTCGAGGGAACCGGTGAGTCGAGGGACAGGATTACCATGGCCTCGCCTTTCTTTTCCCTTCTGCCGAGGTTCATGGCGGCAATGTTGATGTCATGCTTGCCGAGAATCATGCCGATCTTGCCGATCATGCCGGGACGGTCCTGGTAAGTAAGCAGCAGCATGTACTCTTCCGGTGCGAAATCCACCTGGTAGTCGCGCAGTTGTACGATACGCGGGGTACCCTCGAAATGGGTGCCGGAAATGGTCCTTTTTTCGCCCGGACCCTCTATGGTGATGGTAACCATGTTGGAGAAAGAGCCGGTCTCGGTGAGCTTGACTTCCTCGACGGCAATTCCCATGTTTTCGGCCACCAGATTTGCATTCACCATGTTCACGTCCTGCTCCACCTTGCGGTTGAGCAGTGCCGCCAGACCGCAGACGGTTATGGGGGAGGTGCAGTACTCGGCAATGTTTCCCTCGTAGGTGAAGGTCACCTTGTTCATGTTGGTATCGAGTAACTGTACGACGAAATCCCCCATGATGTTTACCAGGCGCAGGAACGGACGCATCTGTTCCATGAGGGTAAGGTCGAAACGGGGGATATTGACGGCATTTTCCAGCGGCTGCTCATCCAGGTAGCGGATGATCTCGCGTGCCACATCCACAGCCACGTTGATCTGTGCCTCTTTGGTGGATGCTCCGAGGTGGGGCATGGAGACAATTTTTTCGTGGGCGATGAGGTTTTTGAGGATTTCCGATTTTGGCGGTTCCTCGGTCCAAACGTCAACGGCCGCGCCTCCCACCTTGCCGCTGTTGAGGGCGTTCAGCAGGGCTTCTTCGTTTATCACCCCGCCGCGAGCGGTGTTGATGATAATGACGCCATCCTTCATCTGGCCGATTTCCTTTTCCCCGATCATGTTGCGGGTTTCGTCGGTCAGCGGGATATGGAGGGTGATGATGTCCGCGGTCCTGATGAGCTCCTCAAGGGAAACAAGCCTGATTCCCAGATCCTTGGCCCTTTTTTCCGATACATAGGGGTCGCTGCCGATCACCTCGCATTCGAAGGCCTGCAATCTGGTAACAACACGCCCACCGACTTTGCTCAAGCCGATTACGCCTGCCACTTTGCCTTTGAGTTCCGAACCGATCAGGGCGGAACGTTTCCATTCTCCCCTTTTGAGGCTTGCGTCAGCCTTGGGAATGTTCCGGCAGAGGGAGAGGAGCAGTGCCAGGGTATGTTCGGCCACGCTGTTGGTGTTGCCGAAGGGGGCGTTGAGGACAATGATGCCGTTGGCGCTGGCGACTTTCACATCGACGCTGTCGATACCGACGCCTGCCCGGGCAACCAGCTTCAACTTCTTTCCTGCCTCGAGAACATCCCGGTCGACCTTGGTGGCGCTCCGGGTAACAATTGCTTCATAATCGCCGATGACGGAAATCAGTTCCTCTTTGCTGAGCCCAAGACGGACATCCACTTCAATCCGCGGGTCCTTCTCAAGAATCAAGAGTCCTTCATGCGCCAGCTGTTCGGTTACGATTACTTTCATGTCCACTCCTTTTCATGGGTAGTGTTCCAAAACCGAAGAGGTTTTAGTAAAGGTAAAACATCATAGCTTCGTTGTGGGGATTTTGCAAGAAAATCAGTGAAAACGGAGTTTTATAGTCTGCCCGAATTCCGGAGAAGCGCAATAGTCATGCTGAAGTAGACAGGACTATGGCCAAGATGGGCGGGCTGGCGTGGCCAGCGCATCCAGTTACGTGCAATACCGTTTGATCAGATCCTGGTACGAATCGATGCGCCGGTCCCGGAGAAAGGGCCAGATGCGGCGCACGTTTTCGCTGCGGGTCAGGTCGATTTCTACCATGCATAGCTGTTCGCCTTCAGTGCCGGCCTGTGTCAGGATCTCTCCCTGGCAGCCCGCGGCAAAGCTGCTGCCCCAGAAGCGGATGCCGCTGCCGGAAGAATCGGGGGCGGCTTCGAAACCGACCCGGTTGACGCTGATGACCGGGATGCCGTTGGCAATCGCGTGGGAACGCTGGATGGTGATCCATGCGTCACGCTGACGCTCTTGTTCCTCGGCGGTATCGTGCGGGTCCCAGCCGATGGCGGTCGGGTAAATCAGCAGTTCCGCGCCGGCGAGCGCCATCAGGCGGGCCGCTTCGGGGTACCACTGGTCCCAGCAGACCAAAACGCCGAGCCTGCCGACTGAGGTGTCGATGGGCACGAACCCGAGGTCGCCGGGAGTGAAGTAGAATTTTTCATAAAATCCGGGATCATCCGGAATATGCATCTTCCGGTATTTTCCGGCGATGGTGCCATCTTTTTCCAGGACCACGGCGGTGTTGTGATAGAGTCCCGGCGCGCGCCGCTCGAACAGCGATGCAACAATAACGACCCCGCATTCACGGGCTACCGCCGCGAGTCGGTCGCTGCTGGGGCCGGGGATCGGCTCTGCCAGGTCGAAACAACGGGTGTCTTCAGTCTGGCAGAAATAGGGTCCGGCGTGGAGTTCCTGCAGTACGACCAGTTGCGCACCGAGTCGGGCGGCTTCGCGGATCGCTGTGATGCTGTTCGACAGGTTTCCCGAGGTGTCTTCGCTGCAGGATTGCTGCACGAGAGCTGCTTTCAGGGTTTTCACGGTAATACTCCTTTCGGGATCTGCATGGTGAGACAGTGGAGCGAGCCATGCTGCACTATCAACGGCAGGCAGTCGATGCCGATAACGGTTCTTTCCGGGAACGCCTCGCGGACGGCGTCAAGCGCGGCAGCGTCGTTCGCATCCTGGTAGGTGGGGACGAGGACTGCGCCGTTGATGACGAGGAAGTTGGCATAGGTGGCCGGCAGCCGTTGGCCGTCCTCGTCGTGGCGCGGCGAGGGCCAGGGCAGGGGGATGAGGCGATAGGGGCGTCCGTCGCGGGTCCGGAAGGCCTCCAGTTCCGCTGCCATACTTTGTAGCGCCTCGAAATGAAGATCCTGTCGGTCTGGGCAGGCCTGGTAAAGTATCGTGTCATCGGGGCAGAGCCGCGCCAGCGTATCGATGTGCGAGTCGGTGTCGTCCCCTTCCAGAAAGCCGTTGCCGAGCCAGAGGACGTGATCGGTGCCGAATTGCCCGGCCAGAGCCTCTTCGATCGCTTCCCGTGACAGGTGGGGGTTGCGGTTCGGGCCCAGCAGGCATTCCTCCGTGCTGAGAAGGGTGCCTTTGCCGTCGCTTTCAATGCTGCCGCCTTCCAGTACCAGGCCGACGGTTTTCAGCGGCGTCCGGCCGAATGCTCCGGCGCGGCGAAGCTGTCTGGTTGCCTGGTTGTCCAGGTCGGCGACAAACTTGAGACCCCAGCCATTGAAGGTGAAGTCCAGAAGGAGCGGTCTTTCGTCCTCGAAAACGGTGATCGGACCGAAATCCCGCGTCCAGGTATCGTTGGTGCCGATCTCGTACATGGCGATCCGGTCCGCAATGGCACCGGCACGGCGGAGTTTTTCTGCCACCGTCGCCTTGTCCGGAGTAATGATCACCACCCGTTCGAACAGGCTGATCTGTGTGGCGATCTCGACGAAAACCGGCTCCACCTCAGCCAGGTAGGGGCGCCAGTCGCTATCTTTGTGGGGCCAGGCGAGCAGTACGCCATCCTGCTCTTCCCATTCGGCCGGTAATATTCTTCCCATGGGCATGGCTATATCATCATTTCCCCGGTTCGTCAATCGTGAGCCTCTATTCTGTCGACGAATCTGTTGGAAATTGTTTTTGTTGATTGGGACCGGGCGCAATGGTTGCAAAATAGTCTTTGGTATTACAGCGCCTAGTCATAAAAAACGCGCCAGGGTTGTCATTTCTTGGAAAGCGTGCTGCAATTGACAAAATATTTTTCGCAGGGATAATTTCTATAAGAAATTTACGTTTATGTATATTCGATGCTCATCTGGATACTCTGGCAAAATAAAATCGTGTGGAAGATATATATACTAAGTCAATAAAAAAATGGAATTGTACTAAAATGAAAATTACATACTTAACAGAGGCTTTAAGTAATCACTGATAATATTCCAATAAAATCCTGATCAGGTATTCTGTGATGTTTTTTTGAATTGTGTTGATGGTGTTGCCTTTTCTGATTGAAAGCTTATGAGTTGGTCAACTAACTGATTTTTGCTCAGATACGATTCTATCTCCTCAAAAACAGGAATACTTTCGTTGTCATTCTAACCGGAAGCTTAACTATAATGAGGAGATTGTTATGGAAGTCCCGTTTTATGGTCACCAGCGGCAATACCTGAGTATCAGGAAAGAAATCGACAAAAAATTGAGGAAATCATCGACAGCGGCGCGATCGGTAGGGTTCTAACCGTTTATGGGCTCGCAACCGGATGGATGTTGCACATGATGACCCACCTCATCGAGTATGCGCGCTGGTACAACGACTATGCGGAAGCCGAATGGGTGGTCGGACAGGCGGACGGGCTGGAAAAATTCAGGGATATTCATACTTCGCCTGATTATATCGCCGCACTGATCCAATACGAAAACGGCGTTCGCGGCATCATCGAATGTGGTGCCGGAGCGCCGGACGTGCCCGAGGTGAAAGCATGGTGGCGCAAATGCCGCATCGGTGCGCAGGGCACCGAAGGTTTCGCCGAGGTGCTCACTGGCGGTTGCGGTAGCGGTGGCGGTTGGCGTGCAGTGACGAAGAACGGTGTCATGTCAGGCAACGGTGGTATGGACTATGACCATGACATGCAGCCTTATGTAGAGGAAATCGCGGAATGGCTTGACGATTCTGCAAGGGTTCATCCATGCAACGGTGACAGGGCCTTGAAAGGGTTCGAGGTTATGGTGGCAGCCTGCCGGTCCGTGGTACAGCGTGGTAAGACCGTGTTGCCGCTCGATCAGGGTGAATCGGAACTGACAGCACTGGAGGGCTCCCTTGCACATGGTCCAGATGAATATGCATTGAATGGCCTAAGAAAATCGTTATCGGCGCTGTAAGCATTAAGCCTCGTGGCAAATGACGGTTTTTCACCAAGTCACCTGTGGACTTTTTTGCGGACACTTTCCTTTATTCTCTGAATATGTCCTCGTCCGAGCGCTTTTACTTCGCAGCCCAGTTCAAAGTAGCGGCGGATTTTTTTGTCGGAGAGAATTCCGTAACAGTCAATCACCGCCAGAGGGTTACCTGTCCATCTGACGACATCATCAGGTTCCAGCTCCATATAAGGAGCATGGGGAACGGCAAATATCAAGGCTTCCACCCCCTTGAGAACCTTTTTCAGATCTTTCCTGACTTCGATTTTTTTTAATCCATCCTGGTTGCGGAAAAAGCGTTTCCATGAATTTAATGGGTCGGGATAAAAATCTTGGTTTTCCAACTCATACCAATGGTCCACGTAAGGATCGTGGACGCGCATCTCCGCTCCCATCTCAGTCAGCTTGCGCACGACCAGTTCGCTGCCGCTGTAACGGGTATCTCCTACATCCTGCCGATAACTTGCTCCACAGATAAGCACATCAGCTCCGGCAATGTATCGTCCTATATTGCGCAGGGCGTCTCGGGTGATTTCGGCCACATGGAGCGCACGAGTATCGTTGATGTCGATTGCCAGCGGAGTTATCTTGAAAATGCTGTTGCCATCCTCGAACCCAAGAATATGCCGATATGCCCAGAAGCCGAGTCCCCCGTCCTTCGGCAGGCAGTAGCCTCCGATCCCCGGACCCGGGAATATGATATTACTGTGCGTGGGACGCATTTTTATGGCGTTTATGACCTTAATCAGGTCTACGCCGTTGCGTTCTGCAAACAGGCTCCATTCGTTTAAATAAGCCAGAATGGTTGCACGGTATGAATTTTCCACGATCTTGGTTGTTTCTGACTCTATGGGTCGGTCCATGACAGTTAGCGGGTAATCATTGGTGTTGAGTACCTGTTTAAGGAACTTCACCACCCTTTTTCGGGCTTCGGTATTGCACCCCGCGCAGACCCGCCAGAAATCACGGATACTGGATACGTAATCTCTACCTGGCATCACCCGCTCGAAGCTGTGGGCCAGAAGCGGTACTGACTTAAGCCCTCGTTCGGCAAAGGCTTTCTTGAGAATAGGCCATGCAACGAACTCGGTCGTGCCAGGCGCAACAGTCGTCTCGATCAGTACCAGGCAGGAAGGACGAATCTTCTCTCCAATGGTACGCATGGTCGCATCAAGGGCAGCCATATTTGTTTGGCCCGTGCGCATGTTGCCGAGACTGTTTTTGCTGTAATCACACTGTACATCAACCACCACACAATCAGCTAGCTTGAGACAGTCGTTATTGTAAGTGGCGGTAAAGGTTTTCTTTTCCAGGACACAACGTGAAATTATCTTGTCAACCTCTGGATCTTCGGCTTTAACGGGAGAAATTCCCCGGTTGATGAGCGGGATTTTCCAGTAGCTTCGAGTACTGGGGCGCTGACAGCCTATGACAAATTTGCTTGGATGTCCCGGCTTGCTTTCGGTGTCAGCGATGATTGCCGCCATAATCGCACCTACAAATCCTACCCCCATTACGACGACTATTTCCTTTTGTTCGTCACGAGCCTGTTCAACGAGTTTCCTAATCCGCTGGTACTCAATCTCATAGTCTTCCTCTCGAGGTAGAGGGAACTTTTCCCCGTGAGGACTTCTTGAATAATTTGTGTGATTATTGTTTTTGCCTGAAGTAGAAGGTTTACTATCTGTCATTAGTGAATCCTCCTAGTCAAATTAACCCTTACAAGAACCGAGTGTCAAGCAAGGTACGATAGTGAGTTACTATAGATAGTAAGTTGGCATTAATATGTCGTGGGCATTGCTATGAATCAACATTATGCTTTTTATCAACTTGAAAATTGTCCAAAGAAAGACTGTTCAACTATAATACCTGAATTCTGCTAAGTGTCTCAGGATGTCTGGAAGAAATTATTTTATGGGGATTTTTGGGCCTTAGGGGGGAGGTTAACTTTACTGCTATTTGACTCATGAACTGCCTAACTATTTTTCAACAAAATTGTAATATGATAAGCCAGTCTGTCAGACTCCATAGGATTTAACGGTCTGCCATCCGTCCTTGACGGCTCCGTTTGTGGTGACGATAATCCTGACGTTGTCACTGGAGCCTACCACCGTCACTTCCTCGATGTTCTCCGTTTCCAGGTTTTCGTTGCATTCCAGGATGGAGGCAACGATGTATCCCAGAACTGTTGTCTCGTGCTCCGGGCAATACGGGCTGCTTTTCAACAGTTGCCGCCGGAGTCGGACAACAATGGTAGGATGAATATAACGAGGACAATGCCCAGACTGGCAAACTTCTGCATGACAATTTTCTTCCTGGTTCCTTATTGCGTCATGGTATTTGCTCCTGGCGTGAGTAAGCTTGCTCCCAAAGAGTGGCAGGACCGAAGCCGTCGATTGCCAACCGATTTTCTGTTTCCCCATGAGGATGCTGTGTCCGGCATAGGGATAGGTATCCAGCGTTTCGAGATCCCTGACGATTCGTGCTCTCAGAGGGTTGAGATGAATATAACGGACCAATTCCATCAGATACGCGTCTTTCTGGCATAATATGGATTTATATCGGTTCTGGAAGAGATGCCCGCTCCACCGGTGTCGTCGATTAAATCATGCCGCGTAACCCGTCAAGAGTCGCCGCATGATGGTGGCAAGAGGGACGTTCCCGGTTTTTAGTAACATCTCCAAGGTTATTCCCGCCCTGCGGTGGTTGGTTGTCGTCGGAAGGGGAAACCCGAGGCGAAGCTTGATTTTTTCGGGGTTTCGCTATACTATTTGCGATCCGTTATAGACGATTTGCATAGCCTAGGGGCAGCCCGGCAGAGAAAACGCGCCCGGGATTTTTTTGTCTTTGCGGCAGGGGCGGGCGATAAGCCGAACAAGGCGCCGTTCCTTGGCCGCGTATAGGAGTTGTTTCATGATAGTTGCCTGTCCCATTTGCAGGAAGGAAACCGAATGGCAGGGAAATCCCCACCGCCCGTTCTGTTCCGATCGCTGCCGGATGATTGACCTGGGGGCGTGGTCTTCGGAGGAATACCGTGTTCCCTCCGAGACGTTTCCGTCGGCCGAGGAAATCGGGGAAGCGGAATAGCCCTGAGTTGTCGCCGTGTTCAGGTTATTTATTATTCTTCTAAAATCTGATAGGTAACATAATTCAAGGAGTTTACAATGTCTGAAGTTCGCCTGCGTTTCGCCCCGAGTCCGACCGGCTACCTCCATGTGGGGGGGGCACGGACCGCCCTGTTCAACTGGCTTCTGGCCAGGAAAGAAGGGGGGAAATTCATTCTCCGCATCGAGGATACCGATGTGGCGCGCTCTACCCAGGAGTCGCTGGAGGCAATTCTCGAGGGAATGACCTGGCTCGGCCTCGATTGGGATGAGGGGCCGTTCTACCAGTCCGACAATTTTCCCCTGTACCGGGAATACGTGGAAAAGATGCTGGCTGCCGGTACGGCCTATAAGTGCTACTGCTCTCCCGAGGTGTTGGAAAAGAAGCGCGAACTTGCCATCAGTGAAGGGCGCAAGCCGAAATACGACGGCACCTGCAGGAATCTGATCGAGGAAGTTCCCGGTGCTCCTTTCGTAGTCAGGTTTCGGGCGCCGCTGGAGGGGGAAACGGCTTTTGACGATCTCATCAAAGGCAGGATATCCTTTCAAAACGAGGAACTGGATGATCTCATCATTCAGCGCACCGACGGCACGCCTACGTACAACTTCACCGTAGTAATCGACGATGCGACCATGGGTATCACTACCGTTATTCGTGGTGACGATCATGTCAACAATACGCCACGGCAGATTCTCCTCTATGAGGCGCTCGGCTACCCGGTACCGAAGTTTGCCCATGTGCCGATGATACTCGGCGCGGACAAGGCGCGCCTCTCGAAGCGGCATGGCGCCACCAGCGTCATGGCCTACCGCGATATGGGGTTTCTTCCCGAGGCCATGGTCAATTACCTGGTCAGGCTGGGTTGGAGTTATGGCGATGAGGAGATTTTTGCTCTCGAGGACCTGATCCAGAAGTTTTCCATCGAGTCGGTGGGGCGCTCCGCCGGGGTATTCAATCCCGACAAACTGCTCTGGTTGAATGCCCATTATATCAAGACCGGCGATCCGCAACGGCTGGCGGAACTGCTGGTGCCTTTCCTCCAGGAGCGGGGCGTTGACAGTTCGGTTGGGCCCGATCTGGTTGAGGTGGTCAGAACCCTTCAGGAACGCTCCCGCACCATGCTGGAAATGGCGGATGGGGCGATCTTCTACTATACATCGGACCTCGAGTATGATGAGAAGTCGCTGGCAAAGTTCTTCACTCCGGAGGCCAGGGACTTGTGCACGGAGTTGGTGGCGCGCTTGAAGGCAATGGACGATCTGAGCCATGATTCCATTGCCGCGCTGTTTGACCGGCTTTGTGCCGAGAAAGCCGTGAAGATGAAGGCGGTCGCCCAGCCGGCCCGTTACGCTCTGACCGGCGGCTCGGCATCACCCGGCATTTACGAGTTGATCGGCGTTCTCGGCCGGGATGAAACGATCCATAGAATACAACGGGCGCTGGATACAAAATAGGTTGATAGTTCGTCCATGTATCATCTGGCTTGCCGATTGTATGAAATTCCCGGGTAGGGGCGGACCCGTGTGTCCGCCCTCACTGACAATAGAAGGGATGAGATGGTTGAATTCGTAGACAAAAGCCCAAGGATGGCGAATGCAATGATGAGACGAATACCAAATACAAGGAAAGGGCGGACACACGGGTCCGCCCCTACGTTTACCGATATGTCTGTTAAGGGTATGCTGCTACGATACTTTCGCGTCAACCGGCGCGATATTGCCTATTTTCGCTTTACCCTGGAGGCTTACGAGGGGCTTGCGACCCTCACTACGCTGGATGCGCGGAACGGAATTGTGGTGCTTTCCATTCCGGAGTGCTTTGCGGGTGAGGTTGATGCCCTGCTGGCCGCTTTTGCTCAAGAGATCGGCTTGACGGAGATCGCGTCTGCCGATGACCTTCCCTTTCCCTTGAAACAGGAGACTCACAATGATGCTTGATGCCATGGATTTGTCCCGGATACTCCGCTGTGCCCTTGCCGAGGGGGGAGAATTCGCGGACATCTATTTTGAGGAGGGTTGTTCCACCTCTATTGTCTGTGAAGACGGAAAGATTGAGAAGATCATTGCCGGAACGGATCGCGGGGTCGGTATCCGCGTGGTGTCGGACCTCAGGACTGCCTATGCCTACACCAACGAGGTGACCGAGAATGCGCTCCTGGAACTGGCCCGTACCGTAAGCCGCGCCGTGCGGGGACGTGAGTTCGGTGCTCCCATCGATCTTCGCTCGAAGGTCGTGGGTGCGGGGTTCCCCATCAAGACTGCACCCGGGACCGTGCCCTTGCAGGACAAGGTGGCGCTGGTGCGACGGGCGGATGCAGCCGCACGGAAAATGGATGAACGCGTCCGCCAGGTCATGGTTGTCTATCGTGACGGCCGGGTCCGCACCCAGGTTGCCAATTCGCTGGGGGAGTTTGTTGAGACGGGCAGGACCGGTACCGTTTTTTTGGCCCAGGTGGTTGCCGCCCAAGGGGATGTTATCCAGACCGGCTATGAACCGGTCGGCGGATTCCGCGGGTTTGAGCTGTTCGAGGCGACGAACCCGGAGGAGGTCGCCCGGACCGCAGCGGAAAGAGCCCTGATGATGCTCTCGGCACGGAAGGCACCGGCTGGAACCATGCCGGTGGTGATTTCGTCCGAGGCGGGCGGAACCATGGTGCATGAGGCAATCGGACATGGGTTGGAGGCTGACCTTGCCCAGGCGGGGATGTCGGTCTATACCGGAAAGATTGGCACTCAAGTTGCTTCTCCCCTTGTTACGGTCATCGACGACGCGACCATTCCCCACGCCAGAGGTTCCTACTCCCATGACGATGAGGGCGTTGCCGCGCAGAAGACGGTGCTGGTGGAAAACGGGATCCTGAAGTGCTACCTCTATGATCGACTTTCCGCCATGAAGGATGGTTGCTCTTCGACGGGCAACGGCCGGCGTGAGTCCTACCACGCCAAGCCTATCGTGCGCATGTCGAATACCCTGATTGCTCCCGGAGAGTCTTCACCGGAAGCCATTGTCAGAGAGGTTGAACAGGGCTTGTTCGTGAAAAAAATGGGTGGCGGGCAGGTCAATACCGTGACCGGCGACTTCGTTTTCGAGGTTTCCGAGGGCTACCTGATTCAAAACGGTATGGTTGGCGAGCCGGTGCGGGGTGCGACACTGACGGGAAATGGTCCCGATGTATTGAAGAAAGTGACAAAAATTGGCAACGATCTCGGCTTTGGCATCGGGACCTGCGGCAAGGATGGGCAGGGAGCACCTGTGTCCGACGCCCAGCCGACCCTGCTAATATCCGAAATAACGGTGGGTGGTGCCTTGTAGAGGGGTCGCCCTTCTCTCACGTCATTCCCTGACGGGCCATGCGTCCTCATTGGTTGGGAGGCGGCTCCTGGCAGCTGTGCGGAACGAGGCAAACAGATGTTTTCCGATGAGTCAGCTACGTTAAAACCTTTGGAATTGCTGGAACTCCTTCGCGGGTACCCATTCCTGGAAAAGTATGATCTTGCCCTCTTTTATGAAAAGGATGGCCTGGTAACGCGTCTCGGTACGGTGTCCCCGTTGTGCGGGGCTCTGGCACGCAACCTGGTGTGCATCGAAAAATGCGAACCTGCTTACGAAAAAGCGGTGAACCTTGCCCTCGGTAAACAGAAACCGATGGTTTTCAGCTGCCGAGCGGGCCTGATGAATTTTGCCGTTCCCTACCAGGTGGGTGACGGTTTCCGCTACTGCTTTGTCGGTGGTGGGGTCAGAAACCCTACCCTGGATCTTTTTCTGACGGAAAAGCTTGCAAGGTCCGACCGGATTGACGGTTTTGCCCTGCTGGAAAGCCTGGAGGAGCTTCCTTCGGCCACGGAGCAGGAGGTGAAGGCTGCCGCCAAGGAAGTGTCTCGGCTGCTCGGTGGCTTGGTCCCGGACAGTATCCAAGCGCGGCTGCTGGAAAAAAACACCGAGCTGTTCCGTACCGTGCGAGGTATCCTTTCCCATATGGAGAAGGCTGCCAATCCGGAACAACTAACAGGGCTTTTGGCCGAAACCCTCGGCATACTCTTCGATATTCCACGGGTTGCTATCGGCATCACCGGCAGCTCGGGTAAAGACATTCATCTGTGCGGTCTCATCGGCATGGCAAAGTTACTCGGCATGTGCACCGAAAAGCAGCTTGCCGCTCTCTTTCCCCATGGCGATACCAGCCCGGTTCTGCTGCCCGAGAGGGAGATGGGAGAGTTGTTTCCTGCCGTGGTGGCGGAACGAGCCGTCTGTCTGCCGATTGCCAGCGCAGACAAGCTGTTGGGCATGCTTGCCATTTTTGATGGCGACCTGAATTATCGCGATAGCTTGCTGGTTGGAATGATTACCGATAGGGTTGCGGCAAAACTTCTGCAATTCCGGTCTGAAGAGTCCCATCGGTTGGAAACGTCGCTTGCCGGCAAATTCATGTCCGTGCTGAGTACCATCTCGTCGGCGGAGAACCGTCGCGACCTCTACCTCTCGATCCTCGAAACAGCCGCGGATTTACTCCAGGCGGCTTCCGGTTCCCTGATGTTGATCGACGATAACGGTAAGAGCCTCCGCATCGAGTCGGTGCTGGGGATGAACCTGCAGCTGGCCCGCAGCATGAGTGCACGAGTCGGCAGGGGTATCGCGGGCAAGGTAGCGGAAAGCGGCGAGCCTCTCCTGGTAAAAGACATCGAGCAGGATTCGCGGGTGCGGATTCCCAACCGTTCCCGCTTCAAGACCAAATCGTTCATCAGTATCCCGTTACACGTGAGGGGTTCCGTAATCGGCGTGCTGAATCTTTCGGACAAGCGGAATGGAGCGATTTTTTCCGAGGCGGACCTGGAACTCCTTACCACCATGGCGCGGCATGCCGGCGTGGTCCTGGAGCGGACCGAGTTCAGTGAAAAGGCCGCTCAACTGGAAGAGATTA
>JAQUHN010000023.1:26561-33559 GCA_028683555.1 Geobacteraceae bacterium
GCTTTTCAATCGCCGTTTCCTGGAGCAGAGACTGGATGAGGAACTCAGTCGCTGCGGCAGGCAGCAGCAGGGTCTTACAATCCTGCTTGTGGACCTGGATAACTTCAGGGTGTACAACGAACTGTGCGGCCATGCGGCCGGCGATGTGGTTTTGAAAAAGACCGCCCGTCTGCTGAAGAGTTCCGCACGCCAGATGGACATCGTGACCCGCTATGCAGGGGAACGGTTCTGCATCATCCTGCCGGGCACTTCGAAGCAGGAATCGTTCTGCGTCGCGGAAAGGTTTCGTCGTGAAGTGGAACGGGCCGGTTTTACCCACGAGGAAAACCTGCCTCTTGGACGTCTCACCGTCAGTATTGGCATTGCCACATCTCCTGCCAACGGCAGTGACTGCCGGTCCCTGGTCGGTTCCGCCGAAGTGGCGCTTCATCGTGCCAAGATCTCCGGACGCAACCGCGTCGTGCATTTCGATTCGTCGCTTGCCCCGGATCCCAAGCCAAAGACTACTCCCTCTGCTCTTCGCTCCCTGGTAAAGCCAAAGGCGAGCGCCTGATCCACTCTCCATAATGGATTCCCGCAACAGCCTTCCTCGCCTGTCCCCAGTGCTGCAGTCATTTTCGCCGGAAACCTGCCCATTCGTTTCCAGAATTATCTGAACACATAAAGAAGCATCAGGTTGCTTATGGATAGAAGAATTATGCCGATGGAATCCCACGGCAGCAGTAGCGACTTTTTCTCTGAGCGGTAGGTGATGCCGATGCATACCAGCCCGGTCATTGCGATTGCCGTGAGGGCCGAAATGGCATGGTGGGTGTTTACATTGTAAAGAATCGGCCCTTTGACAAAAAAGAAATCATCGATAGCAAGAATGAAGATATTGAAGAGATTGCTTCCCAGCAGGTTGCCGATTGCCAGGTCAACGGCCCCTATTTTCAATGCTGCGATAGAGACAACTACTTCCGGTAGTGAGGTGGAAACGGCTATAAAAATATTGCCGATGAAGGTCTGCCCCAAGCCGGTGCTTATTGCCAGGCCTGTTCCGACTTTCGGTAGGGAAACGGCAGCTGCGATTACAACCGCTGCATTGAGTGAGTAAAAGATGATCGCGTCTTTTGTGGAAACAGTTTCATATTTCAACTCTAGAGCTATTCCGTCGAAAAACTTTGCCAGTTCCCTCTTCTCGTAAGAATAGACTGTCTTCATGGCGACACAATAGATAATAATGAATAACAGGCTATACACGCCCACCCAGCCAAAAGTGAGCAGCGGTTTCTCGGCGGAGATCCAGGTCGCGACCATGGCGAGGAGCAGAATGGAGAAACCAGCGGCGAGCATGTGTCCATGATGGGCTTTTGATTTGATCGAACCTTCACGGTGAACTATATCGAGCAGTGCGAGTATCAGCAGATTGAAGACACAGCTTCCGAGAGCGTCACCGACGGCTATATCTGGAGCGTCGGCAAAGGTAACGGAACTGAGACCCGTGGCCAACTCAGGCAGAGAAGTGACCGATGCCAAGATAACGATACCCACCCACGTTCTGCCCAAACCAGATTTTTCCGCGAGGATGTCGCCGTATTTCGCCAATTTGGTGCCGGAATAAAAAATTAGCCCCGCGCATACTATGAATTCGATCCATAAGAGCATGGAAATCTCCTCTGTCGACAAAAAGAGGTTCTTTTGCAAGTTGCGGAGTTGCTGTCCAGATTGATTTTGGAGATAAGTATATCACGTCTGGCTCCTGGTGCCGTGTAAGGAACATTCCTGGCATCATGGTGGCCTGAAAACTTTTCCCCTCCCCAGACAGGGAGAGGGGAAAAGGCTAGTAATAGAGACTAGTTTTGCACAGCGCGACGATACTCTATCAGGTCCTCCACGGTGACTATCGGCATCTGATGCGTTTGGGCAAAGGCGGTAATTTCCGGTAGTCGAGCCATGCATCCATCCGGGTTCGTCAATTCACAGAGCACTCCGTACGGCTTCAATCCTGCGAGCCGCATCAGGTCGATGGTTGCTTCGGTATGGCCCGGGCGTTCGAGAACTCCTCCGGGACGAGCCTGCAGCGGAAAAACGTGCCCGGGGCGCCGAAGATCCTCCGGTCGGGCGCTGTCGGCGATTGCAGACCGGACTGTCATCAGTCGGTCAGCAGCGGAAACTCCGGTGGTTACGCCATGATCAGCTTCGATGGAGACGGTAAATGCGGTGCCGTAGCGACTGGTGTTGTCCTGGACCATCAATGGTAGTTGCAACGAACTGACCTTTTCCTCTGTCAGGCAGAGACAGACGATGCCGCTGCATTCACGGATCAGCATGGCCATCTGGGCGGTGGTTAGGGTTTCGGCGGCGAAGATAAGGTCACCTTCGTTCTCACGGGACTCATCGTCAATGACGAGAATCCCGCGAGCATTTCTGAGCGCTTCGAGCGCTCTTTCCACACGTTCCGTAGCTGTGCCGAAGCGAGATAAAATTGACTGATTCATGGTACCTGCCTCCCGAATTGTTGGTGGACTTATCGGAATCAGGGCATGATGGAGCGGAGCGCAACGGTTTGCTGTCGTTGAAAAGGCAACGCCGTGAAAGATGGGAGAAAATGACCTGTCAACATGAACAGGTATCGGGAAGACGGGAGATCATCGTGGTAAGATACTTCCGTATCCTCTTCCATCCGGACTGTAACCGTCGGCTCCGGCATTTCACCGGATCTGCTGACCTCCTTCAATGGCTAAGGAGCGCTCGCGGGCTCCCCGGACTGAGCCGGGATACCGCCGGTGGGGATTTTCACCCCGCCCTGAGAATAAGTCTTTGCATTGATAAAACAGGGCAGGCCCTTTTGTCAAGAAACTTCTTGACGACGGTTTGCCTTTCCTCTTTTGACAAGTTTTGTCGTGCCGGCTCGATCAGAATTTTCCGCTGATCAATTCCGCCATGATGGTAACATTGGTGCCCCGTGTCCCTTTCTCCTGAACATCGGGCATAATCAACGGAACGTCGAAGCTGATCTTGTCGTCCTTGATCTGCACCAGTGACGTTTGTGCTTTGAAGAGGCCGTATGCGCTTCCCGCCACAGCACCACCCGCCGCTCCGTAGGCCATGTATTCGAGATGTTGGCCCGGTTTCCTGGTAAGGGCGAGCATGGCCGCGCCCACTAGTCCCCCGGCCAGGCCGCCGATCATGGCGTCGGTAAAGATCTCGGCGGCCATCGATTCTTCGGCCGCGAAACTATCCAGATTCCAGCCGACTGTCAAAAATAGTACCAGAAGAATTACCTGTGCCTGTTTGACCAGTTTCATGCACCGCTCCTTGTATGACAGTCTGCCGTACAGGCGGACGGAGAGGCGTCCCTGCGAGGCGTGGCCTGCCATTGGTGTGTGGATCGTTTTGCTTTTCCGGTTCAAGAGGATACTGGGATTGCGTGCGCGCGTGTAGTCCTTGACTACACGGAACAGGAGGGTCGTCGTCAAACAGGTATGCTACTGCGCAGTTAATGTACCAAATCGGAACGAGAGCAAAAAACTTTAGCTTTTTGGCTATGGGTTGGATAGATCTCTTTATTTTCCGATTTTTATATTAATGCAAATCGCCTGCCAACTGTAATGTTTTTGTGACAGAAGTGTGGCAAGGTGCCTTGTGAGCCGTCTGCTGTGGAAAAATGGAGTGGGCTTGGCGGCTATACGAATAGCCTGGATAGGCTCGATTGACAAAATTTTGAATGCTGGTGACAAAATCGGAGCGATGGAGTCGGCGGGACGGTTGCTTGCCAAAGCCTGGGCAGTATGCTTGATGCTTTTCAGGGCATTCCTTCATCTCGTGCGGATGAGCGGCGTCTGCTTGATCAGGGGGCATCGCGCGGACGGTTCAAGCGTGGTTACGTTCTATCGTCCCTTACGAGGGCGTTGTCCGGGGAAGGGACCATGGGTTTTCTGCAACTGGTTGAGCTCCGTCTCTTCAAACAGCCAAATGGTGCCGAACTCGCCATCGTACCCGCTGTGCCGGGTGACTTTTCCTTCCCGCATGCGGAGAATCGCCTCGGCGAGCAGCGGGGAAACCCCCCTGAGTTCTTCTCCCGTAGCGTGGAACAGCGCGCCGAATTCTGAGCCGAAACGGCTGATCACAAGCCCGTAGGCATTGGCAACTGCTTTTGAAGACGGGCCTACTCCGAGGATTTCCCCCAGCACTTCGGGCAGGGGGACAAGGCTGTGGACGGTGGGAGCGGTGGTGGCATAAAGCGGTTTGTCGCGGTCGGCCAGTTCGAGAACCCGATGGAGGACGCCTACGGTGAGCGGCCGGTTGCAGACCGGGCACAGGCCGGCGGATCTGCGGGTCTCTTCCGGCTTGAGGCTGACGCCGCAGGCCCGGTGGCCGTCCAGGTGGTATTTCCCTTCTTCGGGGAAGAATTCGATGGTGCCGCGAAAAACGTCGTTTTCGTTTTTCTTCAGGGCATCGCGGAGGGCAAAGAAATCATACCCAGTGGTGAAAATGTTGGCTTCACGACCGAGTCGCGCGGGTGAGTGGCAGTCCGAGTTGGACACGAGGGCATACCGGTCAAGGGCAGAGATCATCCGGTTCATGTCCGGATCCGAGGACAGCCCGGTTTCCAGGGCAAAGATGTGTGGTGTCAGGTCGCCGAAACAGTCCTCAATCGCGTTGAATCCTGATTTCGAGCCGAAGAGGGAGAACCAGGGTGTCCAGATGTGGGCCGGCACCAGAAAGCCTTCGGGGGCCTCCTCGAGGACTATTTCCAGCAGGTCCCGCGAATCGAGTCCAAGAATGGGGCGTCCGTCCGATTGAATATTGCCGATCCTGGCCAGGCGTGCGGCAATTTTTTCCGCGGAGGCAAAATCCGGCACGTATACCAGATTATGAACTTTACGAACAGCACCATGCCGTTTGTAGATGCAGCTGATTTCGGCGGAGAGTATGAAACGGACCGGCTCGGTTGTTACCGGCAGGGTCGGCAAAGGCGGGGGGACATCTTCGTCGCGTAGGCGGAGCAATCCGCTTTCAGCCGGTTCAAGATCTTCTTTCAGTTGTTTGAGCCATGCCGGATGGGTGAAATCCCCCGATCCGACCACATGAATGCCTTTGGTTCGGGCCCAGGCAAAGAGTCCGGCGGGCGAGCACTCCTTGCTGGTGGCACGGGAAAAAGGCGAGTGGACATGGAGGTCGGCGATATAATTCATGGTGGCAAGGTGCTCCTGGAGGCGTTGAAAAACATAAGCTTTCGCGAAGGGTTGTCTGCCGGCCATGTTTTTCGAAAGCCGGCTCGTTATTGCGTTGGCAGAAAGTGACTCAGCTGAGCAAAAGTGCTGGATGAACGATGCCGGTTTGGCGACTCTTAACCCTATACGTTTGGCAGGGGCTTGTCCAGAGTGGGTTTTCGACATGATTGCGGATGATTTGATTTTCAACACCGGAAATGTTTGCGAGCCGGTGCGGAACTATTGCCGCTGCTTTCGGTAAGAATCTGGCAGAGACAGCAGTTTAGGCTAAAATAGTACATGACAAGTGTCTCTGCCGTGAGTACTATTTTATAGAAATAATGACGAAGGAGTTTTCATGGATCTCTCGATCGTGTTTGTCGTTGCCGGCATTATTATCATGACCGGCTTTTTCGGTATATTCCTGTTCGACAAAACAAAAATTCCCGATGTACTTCTTCTGATGGGGATCGGCGTGCTTCTGGGACCGGTTTTCGGTCTGGTAGGACCGGCTGGCCTTCGCCATTTCGCGGAGTATTTCGGAACCCTTGCCCTTATTGTCATCCTCTTCGAGGGCGGCATGGACATGGATATAGACAGGCTCCTGACGGAATTCGGCATTGCCTCGTTCCTTGTTCTGATATCTTTTGTTCTTTCTATGGCCGCGATAGCAGCCTACCTGCACCTCGTCCAGCATTGGGAGCTTCTGCGAAGTATTCTGCTCGGTTCTATTCTCGGCTGCACCAGCGCTGCCATTGTCATTCCTATTGTAGAAAAAATGAAGATCAGCGGCGAGATAAAGACCCTGCTGTCTATCGAATCGGCCCTCAGCGATGTCCTTGCCGTTGTGATTTCCATTACCCTGATAGAGGTCATTACTCTCGGTACGATCGGCATCAGAACGCCGTTTCGGGCCGTTGTTAGTTCATTTTCCACGGCGATAATCGGCGGTGCCCTCGCGGGTATCATCTGGCTCAAGGTGCTTAATTTTCTCAAAGACAGAAGATATTCGTACATGTTCACCCTTGCGGCGGTGCTGATTACCTTTGGTGTTCTCAATTTTCTTGGTGGGAGCGGTTCCATCGCCGTTCTGATCTTCGGGATTGTCCTCGGGAACAGCCACTCCTTTTCGAAAATGCTCAACATTTCCGATGATTCGCTGGTGGAAAGCACCATCAAGTTTTTTCATGGTGAAATGACGTTTTTCATCAGGACGTTTTTCTTCGTCTATTTGGGGGAGATATTTGTTTTCAAATTTCTTAATGCCCAGTTCTTCGTGGTAAGCATTGCCCTCTTCCTGATCATCATTGTCGTCAGATATGCCAGTGTCCTGCTGACGGTTAAATTTTTTCCTGAAAAACAGGCGGACCGTTTTCTCATGCTTTCCATGATGCCGAGGGGGCTCGCATCAGCGGTACTCGCAATCCTGCCGGTTTCCGCTAATATTACCGAAAGCGAGCAATTCATCGATATTACCTTTGCCGTGATAATCCTTACCAACATCCTCATGACCTTCGGGGTCTACTATGCCGACAAGTTGTATAAACGGGAAGTCCGCGAATAAGGCTCACGGGTGGCTGTGTCAAGGTGTCGCCACGGGGAGTGTTCTGTTTGTACCGGCGGCGAAGTTCAAGGGGGGGCGGAGTGCGTTGAAGAGTCCGAGGTTAACCGAACAGGACGATGAGGCCGAATCCGATCACCATGAGTGTTCCACCGGCAAAGCGCTCGCGGATTGACTCTTCCTTGAGCACTGTTCCGGCCAGCAGAATGCTGAACAAAACGCTGAGTCTCTTTACCGTG
>JAQUHN010000168.1 GCA_028683555.1 Geobacteraceae bacterium
ATGGAACGGCCGGGATCGCCAGCCATCGGCAAAAAGGCCGACAGGCTCCTGCACTACTCCTTTGGTGAGAATTGCTCCTTGGCGATCCTTATGGCGGTTACGGCGTTCGGCCAGCCGGAATAAAAGTCCAGATGCGTAATCGTTTCGATCAACTCCGTGTGCGTGACCCCGTTCTTCCACGCCAGGTCAAGGTGGGACCGCAGTTGCTCCGGGCGGTTCATCGACACCAGCGCCGCTACCGTGACCAGGCTGCGATCGCGCCTCGACAGTTCCGGGCGTTCCCAGACATCTCCATAAAGCACTTCGTCTGTCAGTTCGGCGAACTTCGGTGCGCTGTCCCCAAACAACATTTGTGCTCTTGTCTGCCTCCTGCTTTTACCTGCCGCATCTTTTGATTCGGATGTCGAGGCGCGGTACTGCTCGTCGCTAACCTTTTCCAGCCAATCCGTAGACTTGCCATCGAGCTGTTCGACGATGGCAGTATGCGTCATTGCGGAGTCAGGTGCCGCACCATGCCAGTGCTTTTGCCCAGGGGCAATCCATGCAATGTCCCCCTGTCGAATCACTTCGACCGGATCGCCCCAGCGTTGAACCAACCCCATACCTTCCGTGACAATCAGGGTCTGCCCCAGGGTATGACGGTGCCAGTTGGTTCTGGCGCCTGCCTCGAAGGAGACACGTGCTCCATAGACACGGGCCGGCGCTTCTCCATGAAAAGGAGCGTCGATAAGAACGCGACCAGTAAAATGATCGGCAGATCCTGGCGTTGTCTGTTGAGATTCTTTTCGGGTGATACGGATAGCTTGCGTCTCTTCAGTTGAAGCGACCGAAGGTGAATCCGTTTTTGCTGCACGTGCCAAAGCGGGTATCGAAGCGAGCAGTAAAAACGAAAATACAATTGCCATCATCTGTTTCATTGTGACCTCTTGGTGATTTTTTATGGTCTGACAGGTGTTCATTCGGTTGGACTTTCCGCACCAAGCGCTATTCCAGCCCTTTCCTGGCTAACCAGTCGGACATCAGGTCTGCAATTTCGAGATTGTTCAGATCGGAAAAGGGAAAGTGGGTGTTACCAAGAATGCCTGTTTCGGGCAGATGCACGACCGTGGCATCGCCACCGTGGCGGTTCACCGCGGCCGCCCAGAGTCTGGCCATTTCCAGGCGGATACGCCACATGTCCTGCCCCGGATTTGCCGATGGTTGCACCGGAATGTTATCGCCGTAGAAGACGATGATCGGGATTTTGGTGAGCTTCATGAAATCTGCCAGGGGGATGCCCACCCCTTCGAGCGTACCACCGGAACTGGGCTTCGGTGCCGGCACTTCGCCATCCGGGAAGACGAAATTGCTCCCCGGTTCATAGGCAACGACGGCGCGGACTTTGGTGCTTTTGATGACCGTGCGCCAGCCCATGCCGCCACTGTGCGAATGGGTGACGAGGATGCCCGGACCGATCTTTTCGAAGAGCGCCGCAACGGCGTCCGAGTTGACCTCGATATCGATCGGGCCGGTGTCAGGGGTCATCTGGCGGAAGTACTGATTCAATGTCTCCGGATTACGGGAGAATTGCACGCCGGGAAAGTAGTTCGGCCAGATGCCGAGGCGAAACGTGTCGAACCATTTCTGCTCATCGGCCACCGGCGTCAGGGTGCCCGGTTGGGTGCCGCGCCCCGCATTGCCCCGCCGGGGCTGGTCGATCAGGTACACCCCGAAACCGCGGTGCAGGAAGATGTTCTGATACCCCTCGCGACCATCCGGCGTGGTCTCCCAGGTCTTCGAGAACTGTCCGTAGCCGTGCCAGAACACGAGGGGCAGCTTCCGGGCGTTCACCGGGATCTGGTAAAACACGTAGGCGTGATCGCCGTGGAACGTCTGCCCCTCGGGAGACATTGTGACCGGATCGTACGTCCCGGGGTTGGTTAGTACCGTTCCGCCAACGGCAAAACTTCCTTGCTCCTGGATGACCAATGGCGCGGGTTTGCCGCTTTGATTTGTGACTGCGCAGGCGGAGAGGCTCACACTGACACATGTCAGCATGAGCGCAACAATCAACTTTTTCATCGTGTGGCTCCTTGCTTCAGCGTATTGCCGAAGAACCGGGTCAATGTACCCAGGGCTTGATTTACATATTTCGGCTTCCAATAGGTTTCGATGTGCGTTGCACCGTCAATCAGGAATAATTCCTTGTTTTTCGTACCCGTCGCCCCTTGAAAAGCACTTTGGGTCATATACAGGGAATCGGCCTTGCTCCCTGCCATCATCAGTAATGGTTGGTTGATCAGGTCCATAGTGCTGGCTGCATCGAAATTCATCAGATCGAGCAGACTGCTCATGGTGTATCTGAATGTCGAGTTCGGGTGGGCGTGGGTCTTGCCGTAGTATTCGAAGCCCTGGCGATACAAATCAAACGGCAGCTTGGCGATTTGTTCATCGGTCAACTGCGTATCACCTGCATAGATAATTTCGCCGCCAGCCGCTTCCTGGGCACGAGCAGCAGAAGCTTGTGTTAACCGTTCCTGGATAGTGGCTACCTGGGAGTCCCTAAAGCCGTTTCGACGCACCAGGCCGGAATCGAACATGCTCAAAGTGGCGATTGCTGTAAATCGCTTGTCAGTTTGGGCCGCTTGTAATGCATAACCGCCACCTCCACAGATGCCCAGCAAACCTACATGGTCAGCATCTGCGCCGGCATAGTGAGTGATGAAGTCAGCCATGCCCCGAATATCTTCAATCCGGTTTGCCGGCTTGTCCACATTGCGGGGCAGGCCACCGCTGGCACCTTGATACGCTGCATCCGCAGCAATGGTGAGGTAGCCCTGTTCAGCCAGACGCTCAGCGTACAAGCCGGCGACTTGCTCTTTCACGCCACCATTGGGGTGCGCCACCACCACCGCCGGATATTTATTGCTTGGGTTATAGTTCGGAGGGGTATAAACGTTCGCTGAAATATCAATACCATTCAGTTGATAGGTGACCGGATGGATCTGTACCTTCCCGTTGACGTTCTCGCTAATCGCACCCTCGTAGGTCAGAGAGAACGGATTAAGTTTATAGTCTGCTGCCATGGCTGCTCCTCCTGATGAAGTGCCAATAATTGCCGTTGCTAACAACGATACGGTTTTCAAGCTAAACATTGTTTTCTCCTTTCAACTGGTAAGGACTACCCCGTTGATGATTTTACCGTACTTCAGAAAGGGCAAAAGCAGATAGACCAATCCTGTTCAATTATTGCCTGATAATACGATAGCCTGGATAATGTGGTTTGTATCGTGCCGTGGGATTGGTCGGCATATTGGTAAATGCACCGATGTGGAGAGACATATTTATACGGAAGATCAAGGAGTAACAGTCTGGAAGTCGTGCTTTGAGTCTTAGGCAAGAGCATTGCCCGATGGACCGAAATTTGGCGTCGATGTAATCCCGACAGTAGTTGGCGGGAAAAGGAAGGCCTCGATCCTCTGGCACCTGGCGCGGCAGCATCTGCAGTGTTGAGATCGATTGCGCCCTGGGTATTCAGTTGAATCTCAAGCTTCATTTGTCTGAGGTGAAAACCTCTCCGGGATAAGACTGTTTCGTAATCAGTACCAAGGTAGATGTTATTTTGTATGCGTCGGTACATCAGTATGGTAGAGTAAATAAAAAGAATTATCCGAGTCAATGAAACCCGGAGATTTTCAAGGTCTTCGGGTTTTTTACTTAGTTGACAGAAAAGGAGACCATCCGATTACTATTCTACTTTATATAGGAGACCTCCCACTTGGGGTTGCGGAGGAATATATCAATGAACTCCTATGTAAACTGGAACATGTTGTATCCATGCGCTTTTTTGCAGACCGTCGTTCTTTCCAAGCGAAGTGGTTCGGCTTTGTGGAAATGGATTCCGAGGCAGAGGCAAAAAAAACCATGGAAGCTATTAACAGCAAGTTGTTGTCAAACAAACCTCTTACCATAGTAAAAAGGAATCGCGGAATGCCCGAAAGTAAATTGTGCTCTTTCTGTATGTCACTCGCAAAATGCAAAAAAACCGAAGCGGAAAGAATGGCTGGTTGCCAGGATTACATGCTCAAAATAGAGATCGGAAATGACTATCATGAAAAAGAACAATAACTGGTTTTTTGTCACTTTTATAACCGTTGAACGAGAAGTGGCACGTCACTCCATTCTGTCTGTTTCAGCAGCAAAATAGTTCCTCCGTTTTCCGCGTAAACTTCTTCCACTTCTCTACTGTGTAACCATCCTCCACCTCGCATAACAATCCTTTGGAACAGTCCTGAAAGTTCCTTTCCGAGCGATCCATGAAACGAAATCCTTCGCAAAAGCTGAAAGCTCGGACTGCGCAGAGAATAAGGAAAAAATGTGAGTTCAAGTATTCTTGTCGGCTATTTTATAAATTATAACGAGGCTCGTGCCGCTATCCGGGACCTCAAGGGGAAGGGTTTCTACCGCTCCGCGCTGATGCACAAGACGCAGGATGGAGACGTTCGCACCGTGGACTTCTTTCCCTGGCGCCGGGCTTTGTGGACAATTCTGGCAACAATCCTGTTCGGGGGGCTTGCGGGAATAACTTCCCTGCTTTTCCATGTCCCGTGCGGAATTCTTTCAATCCTGACCATTGGCGGAGGGCTGACAGGAACTCTGGTTGGTCTTGCGTGGCTGCGACGAGCAAAGTACGGTATCGAGCCGAGGCTCATGCATGATCACACTCGTTGGCTGATGCTTGGCGAGACCGTTCTGATCCTCCAGGCACCCATTGAAAGTTTGCAACTTCCCCTGGCGGTGCTCCGTGAAAGCAGTGACATACCTCCTGCGATCTTTGTCATGCATCAGAATCGCGAAAGGCGTAAAGAGGTTCGAGCCACCAAGGAGTTGCTTTCTCCTGCACAAGTCGCTGAACATGCCATACGCATAGCTGAGGAGCACCAGGTTGATCCGAAGCCGACTCGTAACACCCAGCTGCTCAAGAGCCTTGAACTGGCCCGCTTGCGGGTTCGTCAGGTCTGCTCGGATCTGTCGGCGGCGACTCGCCTGGAACAGAGTGCAACCCCGGCCGCCGAGTGGATTCTTGATAATGAGTACCTCATAGAAGAGAGCGTCCGTGACGTTCTGTTGAATCTTCCGAAAAGCTTTTACCAGAAACTGCCGATGCTCTCGGTTGTTTCCTACCAGGGGCTGCCGCGTATTTACGGCATGGCGAAGGAACTTGTTTCACATACGGGATTGCATCTGAACCGGGAGAATATCCTGGCTTTCATCGAGGCTTATCAATCGGTGCGCACGCTGACAATCGGCGAACTCTGGGCAGTCCCCCAGATGCTGCGCATCGCCCTGATCGAAAGTATTCAGAACCTGGCAATAACCGCCATGGCCGACCTGCGTGAGCGGCAACTCGCCGATTTCTGGGCAAGCAGGATCATTGCCGCCAACCGCCGGGATCCTAACCAGCTCTTTTCGATACTGGCCGAACTTGCCGCGAAAGTGCAGAGTCCCACTCCCTATTTCGGGGCGCAGCTTGTCGGCCATCTCGATGACGAGGAAGCTTCCCTGGCCCCTGTAAGGAGCTGGCTTGAACGCTCACTGCAAAAATCACTGAACGATCTCAATTTGCGGGAGCAAAACCGTCGGACCATGGAGCAGATAGCGAGCCGCAATGCCTTTACCAGCTTGCGTCAGCTTGACCTGCTGGATTGGCGGGAAGTCTTCGAACAGCTCAGCCAGGTGGAGCAGGCGCTCAAGCTCGATCCGTCCGGGGTTTACCCGCATATGGACTTTGACACCCGCGACCGTTGCCGGAGGGCGATTGAAGAGCTGGCCCAAAGATCCGGTCAGTCGGAAGAACAAATCTCGCAACGCGCAATCGGAATGGCAAAGAAATCCCTGCATGACGCTGCGGAGGATGACCTGCGGTCTCATGTCGCGACCTGGCTGATCGGAGAAGGACGGCGTGAGCTGGCCCGGCTCATTGAATGTTGCGAAGCTCCCGGTTTTCAAGTTCTGCAGTGGGTATACCGCCACCATGGGGCTGTTTATTTTCTGGGGTTCGGCGTCCTCTCGGTATCTCTTATTACCCTTATCGTCTGGTTTGGCTTTACCGGGCAGTCGCTTGGGATTCAGCTGATGACAGCACTTCTTTTGCTGATTCCCGTAAGCCAACTTTCCCTTGAGGTGGTCAATTATTTTGTCACGCGACTCCTGCCGGCCCGGACCTTGCCGAAAATGGACTTCAAGGTTTCTGGCATCCCGGACGCTTTTCGTACCCTGGTGGTCGTGCCGATGATGCTGGCGGATGCCGAGACGATTCGGGCCGAGGTGGAGAAGCTGGAAATCCGCTATCTGGCCAATAAGGAAGAGAATCTGCTTTTCAGCCTGTTTACGGACTACACCGATTCGCCGCTGTTGCAGCGTGAGGACGACGCGCGGCTGCTCCAGTCGGCAATCGAAAGTATCGAAACTCTGAATCAAAGTCTTGGCGGTGAGAGATTCTTCCTGTTCCATCGCGAACGCACCTGGAGTGAATCCGAGCAGAAATTCATTGGTTGGGAGCGCAAGCGGGGCAAGCTCGAAGAACTCAACAACCTGATCGTGGGAACGCGGCCTGAAGCTGCCCCCCGGCTGGTATATGTCGGCGATCCGGAACATCTGGCCGACGTGCGATTCGTCATCACCCTGGACAGCGATACCCAATTGCCTCACGGCACGGCCCGCAGGATGATCGAGACCTTGGCGCACCCCTTGAACCAGCCGCGCTTCGATGCGGAGGGCAGGATTGCCGCCGGCTCGTATACCATCATCCAGCCGCGCGTGAGCCCGAGCCTGCCGAGCACCAGCGCATCGACTTTCAGTCGGCTCTTTGCCGATGCAGTGGGAATCGATCCATACTCCCAGGCTGTATCCGATGTCCATCAGGATCTCTGCGGTGAAGGCTCGTACCATGGCAAGGGCATCTATGACGTGCGCGCCTTCAGTCGCGTGTTGTCGGGCAGGTTCCCGGAAGAGTGGGTGCTGAGCCACGACTTGATCGAAGGTGCCCACGTGCGCGTTGGTCTGGCCAGTGACATCGAACTTTATGACGAGTTTCCGCAGGGCTATCAGAGTTATGCCAAACGGGCGCACCGCTGGATTCGCGGTGATTGGCAGATCGCGGGCTGGATTCTCCCCCGTGTTCAGCTGGCGGCAGGAGGGCGCGGTGCAAACCCGCTTTCACTGTTCAACCGCTGGAAGATTTTCGACAATCTGCGCCGGAGCCTGATCCCTGCCACCAGCCTCTGCCTGCTGACAGGCTCCTGGCTCACTTCTTCCCGGGTCGGCTTGCTGGCTTCCCTGGTGGTTGTTATGCAGTTGCTCTTCCACCCATTGGCGCAGCCCTTTACCCTGGCGACCACCGCCAAGGGATTAAGGCACTTTTCGCTGGCAAAGGTGAAACATGATCTGTTGCGGGCGATTACCGACGCCGCGCTACTTCCGCATCAGGCGGCGGTGACCCTTGATGCAATTGTCCGCGTAGGGTACCGACGGCTCATTTCCCGGCGCGGATTGCTGGAGTGGACGGCCCAATCGACCCATTGGCGGGTATCCCGGCGTCAGTCACTGTTCGTCGCGAGTCTGGGCCTGGGGAGTACCTTCAGTTGCCTGGTCGGCTGGCTTATCTATCGCCATATGCCGGCGAGCCTGGCACTGGCCTTTCCCTGGCTGGTACTGTGGTTCTTTTCGCCACTCTTTGGTTGGCTCCTGAATCTGCGACCTCAGGAGGAATATCGTCGGCAGCTGCTCCCGGAGAACGATCTTCGCTTTCTCAGGAATATTGCACGACGGACCTGGCGCTATTTCTCCGATTTTGTCGGGGACGAAACGTCCTGGCTTCCGCCCGACAACTACCAGGTTTCCCATCAAAACCATCTGGCCATGCGCACCAGTCCGACCAACATCGGTCTCTGGATGACGAGCGTCCTCGGCGCGCATGATTCCGGCTACCTGACGGTGGACCAGGCAGTCGAAAAGCTAACGCTTACGGTGAAAACAATAGCTCGCCTGGAGCGCTGTCAGGGTCATCTGCTGAACTGGTACGACATCCGGAACCTTGCTCCTCTCGAACCCCGCTATGTATCCTGTGTTGACAGCGGCAATCTGCTCGGGGCCCTCTGGGCACTGGAGCAGGGGCTTGACGAGTTTCTGCGGATGCCGGTTCTCGACCGGAAAGCCTTTGCCGGGCTGGGCGACACCGGGGAAATTCTGAAACAGGTGGCAGGCCGTGAACGCCGGGCAGGCTTCGATTTTCACATTCTCGACGAGCTGTTGCTGGCCTGGGAAACACCCCCGGCT
>JAQUHN010000169.1 GCA_028683555.1 Geobacteraceae bacterium
ATACCGATTTCTCGGTGGCTATGCCGAGGGGGCCACACCCGTTTCCATCCCGAACACGGAAGTTAAGCCCCTCAGGGCCGATGGTACTGCACGGGCAGCTGTGTGGGAGAGTAGGTCGCCGCCGGGAATAAAACATGAGAGCCCACAGCCATTATTGGCTGTGGGCTCTTTGCTTTGGTACGCCTGGAATTGCGATTTGCGGCGGTACCTGTGTTTAGAAAAGACTCTGCTGTAACTCCACTTCGCCATGCACATTGACAACCTCGTAGCTCTCCGGTCGCCACCGAACATCTAGCTGCCGGGCCCGCTCTTCGTCCAACATCAGCCTGGTTTCGGGACAATGCCTGTTGATGAGCTTCCCAATCAGGCCTGAATGGCAGAGAAACGTGCCATCGGTTTTGACGGATGCTTTTGTTTCCTCTGAGAAAGGACACCAACACAGGAGCAGTACCGGACTAGACGTTCTTCTGAGCCAGTCCAACCAGTCACTGACCTCTTTCCAGCGGGAGGCAAGCGCTTCACGATACAGTTGCTCAAATTTCTCAACTCCTCCAACGTCCTTGATTCGGAGTTTCTGCCCATTGGCATCTTCCGCGGCAAAGAAGCGCAGTTCAGGCAATGCGAACCCGGTTGGCTGGAAGCGGCAGATCGAAAACTTGTCGCCCTGCATGCGCTTTGCATGATGGAATGACGTAAGAATTACTTGTGGGACCGTTACTTGTTTCATTTTTGGTTGATTTGCGAGCTCATTTTGCGCCAACGAGAAGGTTTTTGCCGGTGTTCTTATGAATTGACTTGAACAGGTATATTTCAAATCTGACCTGCAATCTCTTGTTAGTGACAATATAATTTGTCTAAAAACTAATAGCAATTATCTTTAAAATTTGATATGTAAAATAATGTGAATTATTGATAAAAACATATATATTAACCTGTGTTATAAATACCGTTTTGTTTTAGAGAGCTTTCCATTTTTACCGTTCTGTAGGTTGTTTTGGAACCGTTTGTCATTTCTGGTCATGATTTTCTTGATCCAAAAGAACCGCACTGGTAGAAATCCAAAACAAGTACCCCCAACAAAAACACTTTATTGTCGATTGATGACTTAATACCCATTTTGGGGAGCAGTAATTATTTGAAAAATTAAACGATCTGACCAAACTGTGAAAATATTTCCTTGGAAAAAATCCTCAGAAACTCCTCTAATCGTACCTTCAACGGAAACTGATTTTGCTCGCCTGATTCTTGAAAATCTCCCCTTTATAGAAAAGCAGTGTCACCGGGCGGTTGCCCGTTATCCGGCGGTGTTCACCGAATTATCCAAGCATGGTTGGTGGTCTGAAGGAAGTTCCTGTATTGATAACGATGGTGATGAGCTCATCAATGAAGTACTGGATCGTCTCAAAGCCGATGACTACCGAGTCCTCAGAGAATTTCGCGGAAAAGCGAAACTGACTACTTTTCTCACTACAATTATAGCCAATATGGTTGTCGATCTACTTCGAATGAAGAAAGGGCGAAGCAGAGCAAAAGACCGCGCCAAAAAAATTGGTGATGTCGCCGAACGACTGTACGACTGTGTGTTTTGTCGAGGCTATTCTCTCGTCGAGGCTCATGGCTACCTTCAGACTACGTGCGGAATTGCTGCCAGTTACAATGAACTTAGCGTGATGTTGGAGCGAATAAGAGGGCATGAGTTTTCAGGAAAATTGTCTGCAGGTGAAGAGAGTTGGCCTTATGTCGGGAAGGAGATCCAGACGGATGACGGTTTGGAGCTAGTTGTTCGTGATCCGGCCCAAACGGCCGATGAGTTGTTGGTACACAGGGAAAGGAAAGATCTTTCTCGCCAAGTACTTGACCAGGTTCTTGAAGAACTGTCCGGAGAAGAGCGACTTATCCTTTCGTTGAGGTTCCCGATGTGCGATGACAAGAAACCAATGGGGAATCGCGAAATTGCCGAGATGCTGGGCCTTACTGCAAAGGCCGTGGATAACCGGGTAAGGAGGATACTTGTTCGCTGCCGTGAAATGGTCCTTAAACAGGGGCTATCTTTGGAAGATATGATTGATGTGGGGAAATAGAAGGAATTGTCCGTCAAAATACCATCGTAATTAGTCTTAGTTTTCCGGAATTAGGCGGTGATTTTTATAAGAGGTTAGTGCCTCGTAAATGTTGCTTCAGGATGTAGACGGTATAAATATTCTGAACTAAATTTTTAAGGAGTGAAATATGAGAAAATTTACAATGGTGTTATTGGTGTTTGTTTCCGTCATGATGTTTGGGTGTGCAGGTAAATTGGTAAATAGCAATATTGTTAAAATGGACCAAGAGGTGGCAAAGGGACAGTTTTTAGATAAATATCTTAATACAATATTAAAGCAGGATGCGTACAACCGGTTTATCAATCAGTCCGAGTTTGTAGAAGTTAACGTGCTGCCAAAGAAGGAATATGGGGCTACATATGATTTTATTTTTAAGAATAATGGTAATTACAATTTTAATAAAGACGATTTAAATATCGATTTTGTCTCAAAAAACTCACTTTTCACTAACAAAACTGAAAAATATATTATCTTTAGAATAACAACTGGTGTTACTGCAACCGAATGGAGAAGAGCAGAAAACCAACCGACTGGGTCAATTTATATGATCAAGGGAAAATATGTCCTTGTTACTTATGGTGTGGAATACAGTATTTTAACCTCCGAAACGACCGATGGAACATACAGCCCTCTCTATATACATACAAATCTGGGATATTGGTTGCGTGGTGGATGGCTTGGATTCCAATCAGCCGATCTTTCAAAAGTTGAAAACTATACATCAATTCTTGTCTCGACATTCCCAGAAATACTCCTAACAAAAACTAGTTATGACCCAATGTCTCTGGTCATCTTTGACATAAGATAATACCAATATGTGCAATAAATTATTTCTATGTATACTTATCAGTGTTAGTCTGGTGCAACTTTCAGGTTGTGTTGAAAGAATGTATACCGGTGAAAATGTACTTTATTCAGCATCCGATAAAACCCTTGTTAGCTCAGGGTTTAAGGCGACAAAACCAGTAATTGCCAATAAGCTGGCAAATACAGAAATCAAACCTACTAGTATAAGCGGTTGGGGATTGCCCTCAAAAAAACAAAATGTCAAAGCTGACCTGTCTTCCGAAGCACCATACCATCAAAATAGCGGTAAATACTCTGGTTGGGGAAGTCCATCAACGTCAAATCTGTCAAACAATAGTAGTAATTCGTGGTTCCCCGGGGCGAAAAAATCTGATGTAGAAAATGGGTCTGATGACACATCGATAAAAGGTACTAACTATGCTTTAGTTATTGGCAACGATAATTATTTAGTTTTACCTAAGTTGAAGACCGCAAGACGAGATGCTCAGGCTGTAGCCTCGATACTTGATTCAAAATACAATTTTAAGACAACGTTACTTCTTGATTCTAACCGGGCAGAAGTTCTTGATCAGCTTTCACGATTTCGGGAAAAACTTTTGCCCGGTGATAATTTTCTTGTCTACTATGCTGGGCATGGTTGGTTGGATAGCGAAGTGGACAGAGGTTATTGGATCCCTATTGATGCTGATCGGACAAGCAAAGCCAATTGGATCTCAAATGTCGATGTGACAGATGAGTTAAGGGCCATCAAGGCGAAGCATATCATGCTGATAGCTGACTCATGCTATTCAGGAAAACTGACAAGAGGTTTGCGTCTTGGCGTACGTAGCGCCGGGTATATAACAAAACTTCTGAGTAAAAAATCCAGAACTGTTTTGACGTCAGGTGGCATTGAACCTGTAGAGGACGGTGCAGGTAATGGTCACTCCGTTTTTGCCAAGGCATTTCTAGATGCATTGACAGAGAACCAAGGTGCAATAGATGGGCAAACTCTTTTTACTAAAATTCGCCGCCCTGTGATGTTGAACTCAAATCAAACTCCTGAGTATGGAGATATACGTTTGATTGGGCATGATGGGGGAGATTTTGTTTTCTTCAGCACCAGTGGAAGTTGAGAGTTGGTTTGTGCGAGAAATTACGTAAACGTCTGGTTACGATGGGCATGACGTATCAATTGGCGATCTTTTTGTTGTGGGAAAATATCGGAATCTGTCCGTCAAATAATATATGAACGAAATACATAAACAACAAAATATACAGACCGCATCTCCTCAAGATCGCGATACGGAGCTTGGAAGAGCACTTGCAAGGAAACTTTCAAGCTCGAAAGGGGCATGCCCAGCGCCTGAGAATATCGCTCTTCTGGTAGACGGGGATATGGATGAAGCTGATCGCGACATCCTGCTCGGACATTTGGCTTCCTGTGATAAATGCCGTGATATCTTCCTGGCGGCACGCAAGTTGACACGTGAGAAAAGTGCAGGTTCTTCCCGTCGCGGATGGTATGTTATTTCATCTTTCGCCACGGCGGCCGTCGTGGCTTTCTGTATGATAAAAATACTGCCTTTGGTCCGCCCATCTCTTGTTGCGGATACCACGGATTCAAAAACTATCGCCTCACGCCACGTTGGAAAGGAGCCAGAAGCCCAACCCCGGGTAGATTACAAAACTTCTCATGAAGCCCCGAAAAACTCTTCTGTGAAGTCAATGGTTGCTTCCAGACGCGTTACACCTTTGGAGTTGCTCACGGCTGAGGAAGCTGCCTTGCCGATGGCTAAAACATTTGGCTTTGTGGCTTCTGAACGTTCTGACGGACCGCTAATTGTCGTTGAGAATCCTTCACAGGACAACACAAAATTTGCTGGAACCAGCCTCAGAATCAAATTTGTCCCTCGTTTGGGAGAAAAAGTTGACCTCACAACCCTAAGGCTGGAATATCTGAAGGAAAATCCCGTTGATCTAACACAACGGATAAAACCATATGTAACTCCTCAAGGAATCTCTGTGGATAAAGTGCGGGTACCTGAGGGTATTCACCGTTTTCGGGTCAGAATTGCTGATTACCATGGCAAACTGTCGGAGAAAGAGTTTGTTGTGAGCGTTACGGGGGCATTCTAAATTGCTTCCGAATTGAAAACTGCTCGTTTCACATCCGGTGTTTTGGTATGGAAACTATGGTGCTTTATCAGCAGTAATGTTCTGTTCGTCATGTGCCCTGGGTCACACATTCTTTTCGATTGAAGTTGTGAAGGTATACTTTTACAAGGTATGGAAATGTCGTGAACTATATTCTTATGTGTATCCTTTTCCTGATTTCCTGTGCCTCGCCTCTCCATGCTGCCACATCCCTTCCCTCTGATAACCCACACTATATAGCTGTCAAAACAATTTACGATCAGATCGCCGCTGCATTCGGAGATGGCAGATTTCCACCGCAATTAGTGGTGATCCCTGCAGGTTCAGAGGGACGTATGCTTGTATCCTGGTCGGATTTCGGTAGTGGCGGCGATGTAGGTATTACCGGTCGCTTCGGTGAGGCTAAAGTTGGTTATATTGCCGTAGAGGAGCGTGTTTTTGATCTGTTCTCCAAAAAAAGTGCCGATCCAGAAGGGGCGATGGCCTTCATTCTCGGTCATGAACTTGCCCATTACTACCTGAGGCATGGCTGGGTTGGAGATTTTGCCAACTCATTCGCCTCACTTGAAGTGGGAAAAAAGATGCTGAGTGCAGCAAATAGTGATGAAATAATCAGGCGGGAAACCGAGGCGGATTATTTTGGCGGTTTTTACGGCTACCTGGCCGGATATGACACCTTGGGTGCCGCGCCGCAGGCACTTGATCTGATTTATACCGAATATGGTCTCCACGACACTGTTCCCAACTACCCGACACGCCTGGAAAGAAAAAAAATTGCCGAGCGTGTTGCAAAGAACCTGCAGAAGATGATTCCGGTGTTTGAAGGTGCGAATATTCTGCTTATCGTGGGTAAGTACCATGAAGCTGCTCGGCTCTTCGATTTTCTGGGTCGTGCATTTCCCAGCCGGGAGATTCTCAATAACACCGGGGTTGCTTACGCCATGGAGGCAATTCGACACTTTCCGGATGGAACAGTACGGTTTGCCTACCCCTTTGAATTCGATACCGAACCCCGCTTGTTTTGTAGTGGAATGAAAGGCAAGGGTACAGACCTGCAAGAGGCGCAGCGCATCAGGCTTCTTCACCAGGCAGCCGATGCTTTCGGCAAGGCTCTTCAAGTGGATCGAAACTACGTGGCGGCAAAGATCAACCTTGCAGCGGTCAACTCCTTGCTTGGTGATAATGACACCGCTCTGGTGTTGGCCAACCAGGCACTGGAGTCGTTGAAAATGAAAGGTGATGGGATCGCTCTTGCAAATGCCTTGGTAATGCGCGGTATCGCCTATGCTGAAAGTGGAAACCAAGATCGGGCGCTCGTTGATTTCGCTGCTGCGTGTAACTCCGGCAATGACCTGGCTGCCCTTAATATGGCCCGTGTAACGGGGGGTAAGCCACCTGGATCGTCATTGGTCGGGAAAGACCTGACGATACATTCTGAAGAAACCATCGCCGGTGTTTCCGCCCGTGCGGCGTTTCGTAAAGACAAGGAGACGATAACATTCACTCTCCAGGGTAATGACAACGAACAGGCGATCACCCTCCATAGCGCCAGGGGCGATGGCTGGAAAAGGACTCTTGCTGTTGTTGGCTCAAAGTTGACGAGCGCCGTTGCTACCGGCGAGGACTTTTCCGGTACAAGCGGTCGAGGGATAAAAATCGGTGACGACAGTACTGCTGTTCGCGACCGATATGGCGAATCCACTCGGCAAATACCTTCACCCGCTGGAGTTATCCTCGTCTTTGACAAGAGCAGTATCGCCTTTGCCATGGAATCCGGGCAAAAGGTCAAGGGCTGGTATGTTTTCGCGATCGAGTGATTTGTTTTGAGGAAAGTAACCCGCTTGTCCGTCTCTTAAAAAAAGACAACGGTATTGAATCTCTTACGCCTGCTTGCCCGGGTACTTCAAGGAGGATGACGATGAAAAAACAGTTATTACTACTGCTGTGCAGTATTCCACTGCTATTTGCCGCTTTGGCCGGATGTTCCACCCCCCAGGTTCGCAATACTTCTGCGGAGGATAATCCGGAGCACCACTATCTGGTCGGGATGAATGCGCTGGACAACGGCAAGTTCGCAATTGCTAAGGAAAAGTTTGAGCGGGCAGTCTATCTCAACGAACGCTATGCGAAGGGTTACGCCGGGTTGGCTATTGCTTCTGCCGAAAAGGCCAAAAGACAGGAGGATGCCGGGTTCCGGCAGGTTGAGATAAAGAACGTTTTTGCAGCCCTGGATAAGGCTGATAAATACGCCGATACCCCTGCCGAAGAATTCTGCAACTGTGTGGCACAGATCAGGGTGCAAACTCTCTTGAAAGAAGATGGCTGGCTGGACGAGGCCCAGCAGTCATTCACAGTCGGCAACAGGCTGAAAATTAATCAACTGGATCTTCCTTACTACCAGGGGACCGAGGCGCTATCATACTTCATGGGTGTTGCCTACCTTGAAGGGCTTGAGTTCCAGAAGGCCCGGGATGCCTTTGCCGCAGTTCTCAACAGCCGTCGCGATGGAAAATGGAATCAGAAAGCCGACGCGGGGTGGAAGAAAACCGATCGGATCGTCCGTGCCATGGCCGGGATTACGGTCGGAAATATCGGTAAGCAGATAGCTACACAGGATTCCGTCAGTCGTGCCGATCTTGCGGCACTTTTGGTGGACGAGGTGAAGCTCGACACTCTCTTTGCCGGTCGTATCCCCGTCAATTCTGATGCGAAGCGAGTGGCTGAATTTACCCCGGTCGACGTTCTCTATAGCCCTTTTAAGGACGAAGTTCTTACCACCATGAAGTGGAAAGTTCGCGGTCTTGAGCCGAAGTTTGACGAGGCTACCAGGTCGTACTTGTTTTATCCTGCTGAGAACGTTTCCCGCGGCGAGATGGCTTTTATCCTTGAGGATGTCCTGATTAAAATGGTTGGCGATGAGAAACTTGCCAGCGCCTATTTCGGCCAGGACAAGTCGCCTTTTCCCGACGTCAGGAACACCTCTCCTCTCTTTAATGCGGTGATGAACATGACCACAAGGGGAATCATGGAAGGAGAGCTTTCCGGCGAGTTTCGCCCCAACGATCCGGTGGACGGTGCCGATGCTCTCTTGGCGGTGCGGGTTTTGAGTCAACGGATCAATATTCACTAGCAGGACTCTGGCTTCACCATGCATAGTTTGGGAAATGCCCGGACAAATTTCAAAACTTTCAATAAGTTGCACGTAGAAGGAGGATAAACCCATGAAGCAATTTGTACTTATAATGTTTATCTTTGCAC
>JAQUHN010000170.1 GCA_028683555.1 Geobacteraceae bacterium
CGCTCCAGAAAGCAAAGGACGAAATTTGTACATCCCGCAAAGAGATCGAGCACTGTCTGGGGAATAATGTCAGTACATTTGCCTATCCAAACGGAAATCACAACGAAAGTATCAGAAATATCCTTACGAAAAACGGTTTCAATTTAGCAGTGACGACGCACAAAGGGCTTTTTGACCGTGACACGTCACTCATGGAAATACCAAGGATCGCAATGCATGAGGATGTAAGCAGTACCATACCTATGTTCAGATCGAGAATTCTGTTTCATAAATTTTAGTAAGTTAGAAGTTGTTCTCTGCGTAGGAAGGCTAAAATGAACGTTTTGGTTACTGACGGCGAAAACAGATCGGCTCTTGCAGTTACAAGGTCTCTTGGTAGAGCGGGGTACAATATCTTCGTTACCGGGAAAGAGGCTGGAAACATCTCCGCCTGTTCGAAATATTGCCGGAAAACTTTTACAGCTCCGGATCCCCTGAAAGAAAGAGGGAAATATTTTGGAGCTATAGCAGAAATCGTCATGAGGGAAGAAATCGATGTGATATTTCCTATGACGGAGCAATCCATCTACTGCCTCAGCGATGCAAGGGAACGATTAGGGAATAATGTCATCCTCGCCTGTGCTCCTTCCAATATGATGGAGTCAATATCCAATAAATACAAGCTGTTTCAGCTGGCAGAAAAATTGGGTGTGGGCGTGCCTGAAACCATTTATGTTTCAGGTGTCGATGATTTCCCTGCAAAAAGAACCCGGATATCCGCCTTCCCTGTAGTCGTAAAGCCAGCGCTTTCTAAAATCAAGGACGGTGACAGGATTATCTCAGCTGGGGTGAAGTACGCTGCCGACCAGGACGAGCTGAGTCGGCTTTATGAAACGCGACCAGAGCTGCGGTACCAATCCTTAATTCAGGAGCTAATAGTAGGGGAGGGGGCAGGGCTGTTCACCCTCTTCGATCGTGACCGCCATCTGGCGCTTTTTTCGCATCGACGCCTTCTGGAAAAGCCTCCTTCAGGTGGAGTAAGCGTGCTTTCAGAGAGCACTCCTCTCGATGATGAAATGGTGGAGTCAGCCGGAAAACTGCTCTCTGAAGTCGGATGGGAAGGAATCGCCATGGTTGAATTCAAGAGGGATATCAGGGATGGCAGGGCGAAGCTGATGGAGATAAACGGCAGATTTTGGGGGTCGTTACAGCTTGCCGTGTCTTCTGGGATAGACTTTCCGTCTTTAAATCTCGACTATTACCTCGGCAAGAAACCGTCTTCGCTTTTGTCTGATTTTACAGTAGGGCACAGATTGAAATGGTTTTACGGGATCTTGGATCATCTGATCATACGTTTCAAGTATGGCGAGAGCTCTCGGAGCATCCCACCAAATTTTCCAGCGTGCTGTCAGGTTGTCAAGGAACTTTTGAAATTCAGAGATAAAAATATATCGTATGACGTCTATGAATCTAGAGACTTACAGCCGTTTATCTCGGAAACTAAAGCGTACATGAAGAACGTTATTTGGAAGAAACAATGATACGAATCCTTCACACCATAGATACCACTGGGCCAGGTGGAGCCGAGACGGTTTTCATTGATTTGATCAAAGGGATGGACTGCCGAAAGTTTGAGCCTGTCGTTGCCATCAGAGGGAAGGGATGGGTTTGTGATGAACTTGTAAAATATGGAATCACCCCATTGTTTGTAAACAGTAAGGGTGCTTTAAATATTGAGTACCTACAAAAGCTTATACAGATAACATATAAGTATGACATAGATATTGTTCAATCTCACCTCCTCGGCTCTAATCTTTATTGCAGCCTCGCCAGCATGATTTGCGGCGTACCCGTGGTCTCAACATTTCATGGTTTTGTTGACATGAATATTAAAGAACGATTTCCAGCAATCAAAAGCAAGATTATCAACCGGGGTTCAGCACGTTTGGTTTTTGTTTCTGAAGGGCTTAGAAAGTATTATGTGGAACAGAAGGGCTTCTCAGACAGGAAATCAGTCACTATTAGTAACGGGGTCAACACGTCTCTCTTCAAGCCTCAACGAGATGACAGTATCAGGAAAAAACTTGGCTTGGTGACGGGCGATGTATTGGTGGGAACTGTTGGAAATATTAGGGCATCTAAAGGTTATGTGTATTTGCTTAAAGCGGCAAAAGTGGTAATCGGACGTAACCCTCAAGTACACTTTGCTATTGCCGGCGAGAGATCAGGAAGTATTTATGAAAATTTGCTGGATTTAAGAAAAAATCTAGGATTGGATAACCACTTCTTTTTTTTGGGGTTTGAACCTGAAGTCCCAAGATTTCTAAATAATCTGGATGTATTCGTACTTCCGTCTGTTTCCGAAGGGTTCTCTATTTCAACTATTGAGGCCATGGCCTGCGGAGTACCTGTGATAGTAACACGTAGCGGTGGACCTGAGGAAATTGTGGAAAATGGGTTAACAGGAATAATCGTCCCTGTTCGTGATCATTACTCACTTGCACAAGCTGTAATTGATAGTATTGGAAAAAATAGAGATGACAATAACGCGATGTCGGCTATGGAAGCATGTAAGAAAAAATTCTCAATCAATAAAATGATTAGTAATTATCAAGAGATATATATAAACCTTATGGAGAAAAACTGATTATGAACAATTCCAAAAGGCTATGGATCGCTTGGGAAAAACAAAGACGGTCGACTGAACTTGCAAGAATACTGTGTTGCAAGTTGTATTCATTCGAATACAGCGGTTACTTAAGATACCCTAAAAGTATTATTAATACATTCAAAGTACTAATAAACAAATCTACTGATATCGTTTTTGTCCAAAATCCGTCAATGTTATTAGCTGCAATTACATGTGTATTCAAAGCTGTATTTAAAATAAAAGTAATAGTAGATAGACATACAACCTTCAGATTGGACAAAGAAGTAAAAAATAGTCTGGATTATATAGTATTTAAAGCACTGCATAATTATACAATTAAAAACGCAGATCTTACTATTGTTACAAATGACCATCTTGCACGTATTGTAGAACAAACGAACGGGAAAGCTTATGTACTGCCAGACAAGTTGCCTGAATTATCGAAAAATAAAAACGTTACTCTCGAAAGAGGATTCAACGTGTTACTGATTTCATCATTTGGTGAGGATGAACCAATTGAGGAAGCATTAAAAGCTGCAGAACTAATTGAAAATAATAAAGTATATTTATACATTACTGGTGATTGTAATAAGCTTAAAGATACTGTTCGGCAACGTAAGTCATCGAATGTAATTTTTACAGGATATTTAAAAGAAAACATTTTTATTGATTATTTGTTTGCTGTTGATGCTGTGATGGTCTTAACAACTGCTAGTTGTTGTATGTTGTGTGGATGCTATGAAGCCGTTGCCGCGAGAAAGCCTCTCATAACTTCCGAAAAGAACGTGCTGCAAGACTATTTTACTGGAAGTGTATTTGTTGATAATACAAGCGAAGGCATTGTCCGTGGGATAGAAGAGATGATGGAAAATTATGATAACTATTCAAATAACGCCTTTAAACTAAAAACAAATATCGATAAAACGTGGGCTAACAATTTTGCTAAGCTGGAAGAGCTCATAATGACATTGTAAAAAAAAACGAGAAATAAATGAAAGTATTTATAAAAAAATATCTCGAAGAAACGTATACAAAATGTTCTTATCGGATAGAGCATTCTTCTGAGTTCATTGTTCCATACATTAGAAGATTTATAAGATTTTTGGCGCTGCCTTACTGCTACTTTTTTTTGATAAACTGGCAGGAGTGTACGATATCAAAGTTCAGGGTTATAAATGACTTATTGTACATATTCTTCAAGCTTAAATATTATCCATATAATTATTCTCTTAGTAGGCTATGGGAGAAAGATAGAAGTGTCTGGAAATTCTATTATGGATCAATATATGAGCCATATCAAAGACAAATGTTGAGTAAAGAAGTTCAAAGAAGGGAGTATAGGATTATATTTGATGACAAGGAAGTGTGCTACCAAATATGCAGTACTTTAAAAATAGCATTGCCAAATCAATTTGGATGCATAGATCCTGGCGAAGATTATCTAAAAAAAATACAAGACATAGTTAATAACAGTGATAGAGGTAAAGTTATTATAAAACCTGTACGTGGAGCAGGAGGGAAAGATATCGTTATAGCATTCAAAAAAGAAGATCAAATTTTAATACGTAAACAAAATTGTGTGCTAACATTAAATGTATTTAAGCTCGAAAGCAGGTCAGTTGTTCAGGAATATTTGGAGCAACATTCATCTTTTTCTAAATTTTCTGGATCATTTAACACAATGCGAATTGTAACGTTACTGACGAGAGAAAATAACGTTATAATAATCGGTGCACTTATGCGGTTTGGAGTTGGTGATGCCTATATAGATAATACGAGTAGTGGTGGAATCGCTGTTGGAATTAATCTTGATACTGGAGAACTGAACGGTATAGGTTATGACTTCAACTGTAATACGTTTAAATATCACCCGACGAGTCGTGTTGTTTTCACTGGGTTCATTATTCCTTGTTGGAACGAAGTAATTAATCTTGCCCAAAAAACCCAAAAACAACTTAGCTATTATAAATTGCTTGGTCTTGATATAGGGATTACTCCCGATGGTCCAGTTTTGATAGAAATAAATTCAGCTCATGATAACGTCGGTTTGGAGCAAAGTTACGGTCCGATACTAAAGAACAAAATAGTACTCGATGAATGTCATAAATATAATCTGATAGTTAATAATATGTTTAAATAAGAGTATAACGGTGTAAATATTATGAACTATAAAATTAGTAAATTTATTACAAACCTAATATATAAATGCACTCAACAACCAATAAATATATTAATTGCTGAACTATCAACTACAGGCAGTCTATCTCGTGATCAGTTGTGGAAATATAAAACCACAAAAATGTATGAGCAAATTAGATATCTAAATAGATATAACAAAGTATATAAAGATATTTTCACAAACCTGGATATTGACTTGCAAAAAAAAAATATCGATACTGAGTTCTATAAACTGCCCATTACTAACAAAGAATATTACCATGTAAATGTACACGCTTCTTATGATGATAAAACAAAAACCGATATGAGATCAACAAGCGGAACAACTGGAACCCCTTTTGTATTTCCAAAGGATAGAGTTGCAGCGTGCTATATGGATGCAATGATGTATAACGCTTATTCATGGCATGGTATTGGAATCGGAGATAAGCAGGCTAGATTATGGGGACGAGCTATAAATACAAAGGAAAAGCTTATACAAAGTGTTAAGGATTTAGTTTTGAATAGGAAAAGGCTTTCTGCCTTTGAAATGAATGAAAACGATTGTCTAAAATACTATGACAAATTAATGCGGTTCAAGCCAAAATACTTTTATACCTATTCAAATGCTTTATATCAATTCGCAGTGTCTTTAGAAAAAAACAATCGCGATGGTAAGTTGTTAGGTGTGTCTATTGCAATATGTACGGGAGAAGTTCTATTTACTCATCAAAGAGAAAAAATAGCTGAAGTATTCGGATGCAGAGTTGTTAACGAATACGGATCAACTGAGAATGGGATAATTGCTTTTGAATGTGAGCACGGTAAAATGCATGTAATGCCAACAATACATCTAGAAATCGAAAACCCTGATGAAAACGGTATGGGTCAAATTGTAGTTACAGAGCTAAATAGTAGAATGCTACCTTTTATGAGGTATAAAAACGGAGACATCGGTAAACTACTAATAGATAAATGTGCCTGTAAAAGACCTTTCGATATAATTGAAATACATGAAGGAAGAATAGACGATTATATAAGGTGTCCAGATGGACGGCTAGTATACGATGCTATATTAGCCTATACGCTGAAGGGATATGCAATACAATTCAAAGCCTATCAGGAGAGTCTGACCAGGCTCAGGATACAACTCATACCTAACGAAGGTTACGATAAAAAAGCCGAGACCAGGTTGAAAAAGACCCTGGCAAGATATCTGGGAGATGAGATGGAAATTTATTTACTGCAGGTCAAGGAAATACCTCACGAAAAATCCGGCAAGTTTAGGTATTTCGTATCTAATTTGTAGGTCTTTGGGTTAATTATTAATAATAAACTTCTGCTATTCTTCTAGCAATCCTGTCGTAAAATTTTACAAACCGACAACTCATCCCGACACAATCTATTTGTTCTTTCCGTGCGCTTTTTATAAGCTGTAGATATAATGGTATTTATTCAAATGATCTCCTTGGCATCATTTTTGTACAACTAATACTGAATATCATCTATGATGAAATGGAGGAAAGACCATGATGAATATTGTTAGACGACTAGTTGTATGCTTGGTGCTGTCAATATTCGTCGCACTCCAAGCGAACGCTTCGCTCATAGAGGTATCGGATACGCTTGTCTACGATACTGCAACATCCCAATACTGGTATAGCAATATTTCAGCATTCAGTGGGGGAACCGGAGGAGTTGATGTTGCCATGCAGTGGATTCCCAACAATTATTATGGCTTGAATACATGGCATTTGGCATCGCGAGAAGAATGTACCGGTCTTGTTGCCGGGACAACTATGGATGATTTTATGAAATATTTTGCGCCGACTTACGCGGGTGTGTTTGACTATCCAAACCACAACTATCTGGGGGATGGCAACTACAAGTACTGGGCTGGCGGCACTGACAGCTATTCGTTACTGCCTGACTCTACTTGGCCAATTGCTCTTGATCTTTTTATCGTACGTGTAAATTATGATCTGAAGGATTCAGCACAACGTAATCCACTTTTCATGGATTTTCCAAGTGGTGATGGTCCACAATGGCTCGGACTGTCAGAAGTGGGAGCCTGGGTTACGGCTTCTGGATCTGCACCGGGGTTTCATGAGCCTGCCCCTGTACCTGAACCCGCTACAATATTACTTTTGGGTATGGCTATGGTGGGCTTGGCAGGAATTCGGCGGCATCTTGGAACAAGGTAAACAATTTTCCGTGGCACAGCATATTAAACAAGAAAAACCCCGTCTTTTCAAGACGGGGTTTTTCTTGTAATGTTTTGAAATTAATTATTAGTTTGAAACAACCCTTAATCCAATTGGTGCCGCAAGGTTTGTTGTTCCACTTGTTGACGGTGGGACATAACCTTCATAAACAGTGATGTCGTCATAGAGATGATGGAAAGCAAATTTGGTACCTGCTATTCCTTGAAAAAAGTCGTCACTGGGATGGAATAGTATATATGTCGTATATGGATACCAAGTGGAATTAGACTTTATGTTAGACAGGGTATAGATTAATTTATCGTCAATCCAAACCTTTGTGATGCCATCCGCAGTTGAACTATTAGATGGAACTTTCATATAAACCCTGACCTTATGCCAACTTGTTCCCCACCCCGGTGTCCAAGATAATTCTAAACGGCCACTATTACAAGTATAGCTAGTGCCACTACCAGTACAATATGACGATGAATTAACAACTCCAGTGACACTTGAAGTCGTTGTTAAAGTGCCACTTCCAGTTGCCCATGTAGATTGATACCATGCTCCGTTGTTATGCGCTGACATGATCGCTGCCATATAGTCGCCTGAATTTGGACCTACGTATGATCTTATGCTTTTTACATTCATTAACCCAGATGATTTTGGGTCAACATCAAACTTTTCCCAATATTCAACAGTCAATTCTTGTTTATTTAAAGCAGGTGTCTTAAAAGCGTTAATTACTTCACTGCCACCATTGGGATAATAATAGCTGACTGCTTTACGCCCATCATGACCGCCTGTGACAATAGTAGCTGAGTTATCCATCGATCCACCGTTGCCCCCACAATTCGCCACAACTTGGGAAGGAGAGCTTCCTGCTCCATCAAAAGTACAATTGAACAGAACGTCTCCGGTGGCAGCATGACTTATACATGGTATGAATAATATTGAAAGTAAAAGTACCAATCTTTTCATAATAAAAGTTACTCCTTTGTTTGTAAGAATTCCTTGTGCTTCTAAACAGTAAAACCCCAGTAAATATTCATCTCTTTCTATTGTTCCTATGCTCCGGTGTGTAAACGGTAATTGCCAAAAACAAGTGCAGAAAAAACTGCAATAAATAATTCACTTTTATTTCTCAGAATCTCCTTTTATCGCGTGCTTCCTGCGCGCTGACTTTTCATGCGGTACAGTCAGGCCAGTTGCTCACCGCCACATGTCACCTTTTCATCTCTAGGAAAATGAAAGGTTTAGTGGCAAT
>JAQUHN010000171.1 GCA_028683555.1 Geobacteraceae bacterium
CAGGTTGTAGTAGTGGCGCAGCTCCTCCTTGAAAACATGGAGAATTACGTCGCCGTAATCGATAACGACCCAGTTGCCCTCTTTCAGCCCCTCGATATCAAGGGGTTTACCGAACTTTTTCAAACCGTGCCGCACGGATTCGGCGATTGCCTGGGTCTGTTTGTCCGACAGACCGGTTGCCAGTACCAGATAGTCGGCAATGGAAGATATGTGCTTTATTTCGAGAATTTTTACATCATGGGCCTTTTTGTCCAGAGCGAGTGCAGCGCACTGAATCGCCCTCTCCAATGATGTAAGCGTAGCTTTCGTCGTATTACTCATAGAACCTCTGTTGTTTGATATATCGTTCAACCGTTGCCGGCAGAAGGTATTTGATTGACTTTCCCTGGCGGAGCAGAGAACGGATGGCAGTGGAAGAAATGTCGAGCTGGGTCCCTTCAATGCTATAGACGGAATAGCCGGAGCGGTGGGAAAGTCTTTTCTGCGCTTCATGATAACAGAACTCATGGGCTATATCAACCGGCAGAACATCCTGCAGGGAGATGAGCGACCCCGGCCGCGTAATGGTTACGATGTTGCAGCAGGAGAATATCGCCGAGTAGTTCTTCCACGAACCGAACTCGGCAAAAGAATCGCTCCCCATAATGAAAAACAGCTCGTCTGCCGGAAACATCTCCCGGAAAACATGCAAGGTATCAATGGAGTATGACTTCCCCTCCCGTTGCCCTTCCAAATCTGAAACGGTAAAAAATGGGTTCCCCCGAACCGCCAGGGACACCATTTTCAGTCGGTCGACAAAGGAAAGGTCATCGGCCAGCGGCTTGTGGGGAGGAGTCGCAGCGGGAACGAAAATCACCCTGGAGAGGGCGAACGTGTCCCGGATCTCCTCTGCGATACGCAGATGGGCGAAGTGAATCGGGTTAAAAGTTCCGCCGAATATTCCGATCTTCATGGTTCCTCAATATACTGCAACAACGCTTCCGGATATGGTTCTAATCCCGAATCTGACCCTCTCCATAGACAATGAACTTTGTCGTCGTCAAATCCTCCAAGCCCATCGGACCAAAGGAATGAAGCTTGGTGGTCGAGATGCCGATCTCCGCGCCGAGCCCCAACTGGTTTCCATCCGAGAAACGGGTGGAGGCATTAACCATTACCACGCCGGAATTGACCTCGCGGATAAACCGCTGGGCGTTGCCATAATCGGAGGTAATGATCGCTTCGGTATGGAGCGACCCATAGGTGTTGATGTGTTCGATGGCTTCGTCCATGTTATCCACAACACGAACCGCCAGGATCAGGTCCAGGAACTCTTCATACCAGTCCTCCTCGGTGGCCTGCTTCGCCTGCGGCGCAAACTGCAGAAAAGTTTCGTCGCCACGAATTTCGACCCCCAGCGTCGAAAGGGTCTCGAAAATCCTCGGGATAAAGCGCTCTGCCACATCCTGGTGGACCAGCAGCGTTTCCAGGGCATTGCAGACACCGGGGCGCTGGGTCTTGGCATTGACGATAATACGTTCGGCATCATCAAAATTGGCCGTTGCGTCCAAAAAGATATGGCAGACACCCTTGTAGTGCTTGATCACCGGAATTTTGGAATGTTCAACGACAAAGCGGATCAAGCCCTCGCCCCCACGGGGAATGATCAAATCGATGAATTCCTCCTGCTTGAGCATTTCCAATACACCTTCCCTGTCCACGAAGGGAATGATGGAAAGAGCCGCTGCCGGAATTCCCGATTTTTCCATCGTCTCCCGCAGTATCCGGGAAATTGCCCTATTGGAATTGATGGCTTCCGATCCGCCACGCAGGATGACGGCATTTCCGGCCTTGAGGCACAGTGCAGCAGCATCTGCCGTTACATTGGGACGCGCCTCGTAGATGATGCCGATCACACCGAGCGGAATACGCATTTTGCCAACCATCAGGCCATTGGGTCGCTTCCACATACGGGTCACTTCACCCACCGGATCCGGCAGGCCTGCCACCTCGCGCAGTCCGTCGGCCATTGCCTTGATACGTGCTTCATCGAGCATCAGCCTGTCCAGCATGGCAGGTGCAATACCTTTTTTCTCCGCTGCCGCAAGATCTTTGACATTCTCACCAATCAGGTAGCTGGTGTGCTCGACGAGCGCTGCGGCCATATCGGTAAGAAGAGCGTTTTTCGCCGTGGAAGAAAGCTTTGCTATGGCGCGTGAGGCCTGACGGGCTTCAGCTGCAATCGTCCGAATTTGCTCGGCAATGGTCATATTTTTCCTCCTCCAGTAAAAGATGCCGGTATCAGGATCTGGGTTTTTCGTTCAGAGAATCACCAGGTTATCCCGATGAATGATCTCGTCGCCGTAGCGATAGCCAAGTAACTTCTCGATATCACGGCTTTTACAGCCGAGAATTTTTTCAATCTCCTGCCGCGAATAGTCGACGATTCCCCGCGCGAACTCCGTTCCGTCCAATCCGCAGACTCTGACGCAGCAGCCCCGCCCGAAGTCCCCTTCAACACGGGCGACACCGGAAGGGAGCAGACTTTTGCCATGGCGGGAGAGCGCCACCAGGGCACCGGTATCCACAAAAACCTTTCCCTTGGGTCGGAGGGTATAGGCGATCCAGTGTTTACGGCGGTTCAGGCTTTCTGCCGAAGGAAGAAACAGCGTTCCGACCTCCTCCCCGGCAAGAGCCCTTGCCAGAGTGCCCGGTTTGCGCCCGTTGATGATCAGGGTGGAAACCCCATAGCGACCCGCCCGCTTCGCGGCAGCTATTTTGGTGGCCATGCCGCCGGTGCCGACCGAGGAACCGCTGCCGGCCGCTGCCCGCTCCACGCTGCGCGTGATAGTCCGCACCAGGGGAACCAGATGTGCATTCGCATCGGTTCGGGGATCGGCATCGTAATAACCATCAATGTCGGTCAGAATAATTAGCAGGCTGGCTTCCACGAGACTGGTAACCAAGGCGGAAAGGTTATCGTTGTCGCCGAACTTGATCTCCTCTACCACTACCGTATCGTTCTCGTTGATAACCGGCACCACACCGTAGGCAAAGAGCGCATCCAGGGTTGCTCGGGCATTGAGAAAACGAAGCCGGTTCGCCAGATCGTCACCGGTGAGGAGAATCTGGGCAACCTTGAGATCATGGAGGGAAAAGGCCTCTTCATAGGCCTGAATCAGCTTTGACTGGCCTACCGCGGCAGTCGCCTGTTTCTGGGGAATTGTTTTGGGACGCTGCTCGAGGCCCAGATTGCAAATACCCGCGGCAATTGCCCCGGAAGAGACCACTACCACCTCGCTCCCTTTTTCACGGAGCTTCGCAATCTCAATGGCCAGGGAATCGAGGAAAGCGGTATCGAGGCCGCCGTCATCGGCGGTAAGGACCCGACTGCCAATCTTTATCACAATTCTTTTGAGCTTGGACTGAATAGATGTACGCACTGAAAGTCCACCTCCAGCGGAATACCGAAGGGAGTTGAAAACCGCTATACGGAAACTCGACAGTAAGTGTCGCGAAACGTTAAAATTCGGGACAGATCACCTGTCCGGCACGAAATACGTTCGGGCATAAACATTCAAGACTTCCGGTACAAGGATGACAACCGCCTGCCAGGCTTAAAATCCTACCATGACGAGACACTCAAGGCAAACAATCCGCAGTAGCGGAAGGTTCTCCCCAAAGTTTGGCCGCAATTTCATCAAGCAGAGCGGGAACCCCCTCACCAGTCACGGCCGAGATGGCAAAAACCTTGATATTTCTTTCGGCAAAGTAGGGCTCTACCGCCACAAGATTCTCCTGCACATGGGGAAGATCGACTTTGTTTACTACGACAATCTGCGGCTTCTTTGCAAGTTCTTCGTCAAACAGCAACAGCTCGCGGTTCAGGGACTCATAGTCCCGAATCGGGTCGCGATCCGGCATGAAGGACAGATCGAGGATATGAAGAAGCAGCCGGGTTCTCTCCACATGCTTGAGGAAACGGTGACCAAGCCCTGCGCCCTGGTGGGCGCCTTCGATCAGGCCGGGGATATCTGCAACCACGAACGAGCGAAAGTTTTTGTAGGCAACAACCCCGAGGTTCGGCGTCAGGGTAGTAAAGTGATACTCGGCAATTTTCGGTCGCGCAGCTGATATCTTGGTAATAAAAGAGGACTTGCCGACGCTGGGAAAACCGAACAACCCCACATCTGCCAGGAGTTTCAACTCGAGCCGAAAAGTCCGCTCTTCGCCCGGTTCGCCAGGTTGGGCAAATTTAGGCGCCTTGTTGGTGGAGGTGGCAAAACGGGCGTTACCCTGCCCGCCCCGGCCACCGCGCAACAGCACGACTCTTTGGCCCGGATCCGTCAGGTCCGCCAGAATCTCCCCGGTTTCCACATCCTTTATCACGGTACCCGGAGGAACCGGAATGGTGAGGTCCTTGCCCTTGGCGCCATGACGATCCTTGCCCATACCGTGTGAGCCGCGTCCCGCCTTCTGATGAGGTCGGTGGCGCAGATCGAGCAGCGTGGAAATATTTCCGGAAACCTCAAAAACGACATCGCCACCCTTCCCGCCGTCACCGCCATCAGGCCCTCCGCGCGGAATGAACTTCTCCCTGCGGAAGGAAACACAGCCTGCCCCGCCATGGCCTGCCTGGGCATGAATTTTAACTTCATCGATAAACTGCATAGAAATTTCTCTTCTGGAAAGAGCAAAGCCTGAGGCGTTCTTGCCTCAGGCTTTGCGTATCACTTCATGGAGCGAGCATCAGAAGCCATGGGATTCGCGGACCCGGTCCGCAAAAACCGATGCGACGCCTGAGTTACACAGGGTATACAGAAACTTTCTTCCGATCCCTGCCCATGCGTTCAAACTTCACGATTCCATCAATAAGTGCGAAAAGGGTGTAATCCTTGCCGCAACCGACATTGTTGCCGGGATGGATGCTGGTTCCGCGCTGACGATAAATGATGTTGCCTGCCTTTACCGTTTCGCCGCCGAATTTTTTACATCCAAGTCGCTGACCGGCTGAGTCGCGGCCGTTTCTTGTACTGCCGCCTGCTTTCTTATGAGCCATTGTGTAATCCTCCCGGTTACCAGGGAAAAACCCTTACGCGTTGATCTTTTCTATCTTTAAAACGGTCCTCAGTTGGCGGTGTCCGTTCAGCTTCCTGGAGTTCTTTCTCCGCTTCGCCTTAAAGACAAGAACCTTCTTGTCTTTCCCCTGTTCGATGATCTTGCCGACCACAGAGGCACTGGGCACTAAAGGTGTTCCGATCAAAACCTTTTCGCCGCCAACCATCAGGACTTCAGTGAGCTCGACGGTATCACCGACCGCGCCCTCGAGTTTTTCGACCTTAAGCAGGTCGCCTTCGGAAACTTTATATTGCTTCCCTCCGGTTTTAACAACTGCGTACATGTACTTCACCACCTTTATACAATATTTGAGATGAGCGTCTCAAAATAAAAGATATTTCGCAGTGTGTCAAGGTTTTTCTGTCGCCCCACAGGGCGGAAAACCCCTGCCGGAAAACCGGCCCACTCCGCTATTCCGTCCGCAGCACGACAGCGTGGGCAGCCTGCTCAGCCCGCTGACGGGCCTCGTCCGTATCCCGGCCGAGAGAAAGCGCGACCCCCATCCGGCGCCCCGGGCGAGTATCCGGCTTACCGAACAGGCGGAGCTTGGTCTCCGGAACGGAAAATGCCTCAGCCAGGCCGTCAAAAGCCGCCAATTGCGATTCCCGATCAGCCAGAATCACATGGGAGGCAGCGGGGCCCAGACTGACAACCTCCGGCACCGGGAGGCCGAGAATTGCCCGGACATGAAGTTCGAATTCGGAAAGGTTCTGCGAAACCATGGTCACCATGCCCGTGTCATGGGGACGAGGAGACACCTCGCTGAAATACACATCGTTGCCCTTGATAAACAGCTCGACGCCAAAAATGCCGTACCCGCCCAGGGCATCGGTAACGATTTTTGCCTGCCGCTGAGACTCACGGAGGGCCTCGGCAGTCATCGGCATCGGTTGCCACGACTCGTGGTAATCGCCCTGTATCTGGATATGGCCGATGGGCGGACAATAGCGGGTACCTCCTGCGTAGCGTACCGTCAGCAGGGTTATCTCGTAATCGAAGGAAATGAACTCTTCGATAATAACCTTGTCCGCGGCGCCGCGGGTGCCTTTCATCGCATACTGCCAGGCCTTTTCAATATCGGCCTCTTCCCGGACGACACTCTGGCCCTTGCCCGAGGAGCTCATGATCGGCTTGATTACGCACGGCAGCCCTATCTCCTCGATACCCTTCCGGAATTCTTCCAGATCGGCGGCAAAGCGGTAGCCCGCCGTAGGCAGCCCCAGTTCTTCCGCCGCCAGCCGCCGGATCCCTTCCCGGTTCATGGTCAGATTGGTAGCGCGGGCGGTCGGAATAACTGTATACCCTTCCTGCTCCAGCTCCATCAGCGTAACGGTGCTGATCGCCTCGATCTCGGGAACGATGTAGCTGGGGCGCTCCCGACGCACCAATTCCTTCAACGCCTCTCCGTCAAGCATATTGATAACGTGGCTCCGATGGGCCACCTGCATGGCTGGCGCATCGGCATAGCGATCAACGGCAATAACCTCGACTCCGAGCCGCTGCGCCTCGATAACCACCTCTTTGCCCAGTTCGCCCGAACCCAGAATCATGAGCCGAACGGCATTGTCCCGTAACGGTGTTCCTAACATACGTACCCCCTCGTACTACAAAACTAAGTAATAGTAATCTCAAACTGCTCCTGGTGAAAACCAGGTTTCGCCCGAACAATTATCCTCTTTTTGAAGCATTTTTCAAGGTTGTCCAGCCCCTTCCGCTCTTCATCATAGAGGAGGTCCGCCACCTGCGGATGGACCGTCAGCATCACCTTGGTACCATGAACATCGATCATTTCCCGGTGCAATTCGCGAAAAATCTCCTGGCACACGGTAGTTTTCGACTTGATATAGCCCAACCCCTCGCAATAAGGGCATGGCTCGCACATGAGTCGCCCGATACTCTCGCGAACCCGTTTCCGGGTCATCTCCACCAGGCCCAGGTCCGACATTTTGAGAATGTTGGTTTTCGATTTGTCGGCCTTCATGGCTTCTTCAAGGGCCGTAAAAATCTTTTCCCGGTTCACTTCCTTTTCCATGTCGATGAAATCGATAATGATAATGCCGCCGATATTGCGCAACCGCAACTGGTAGGCGATTTCCTTGACCGCCTCCAGGTTGGTCTTCAGAATCGTGTCCTCCAGATTGTGCTTGCCCACATAGCGGCCGGTATTGACGTCGACCGCGGTCAGTGCCTCGGTTTGCTCGATGATGATGTAGCCGCCCGACTTGAGCCACACCTTGCGCCCCAGGGCCCGGCTGATCTCCACCTCGAGACCGAAATGATCAAAAATAGGCTCATTCTCCTCATACAACTCGATGGAGTATTTGATCTTCGACATGAAGGTGGCAATAAACTGTTCAACCTTGTCGTACTCGGGCTTCGAGTCCACGACAATCCGGTCCACATCCTCACTGAGGATATCGCGCAGCACCTTCTGGGTTACATCGAGGTCCGAATGAATAAGACAGGGAGCATGGGCATTTTCATTCTTCTTCACGATTTCTTCCCAAAGCTTGGTCAGGTACTGCATATCCATCAGCAGATCGTCCTCGCTCTTCCCCTCCGACACGGTCCGAACAATAAAACCACCGGAATTCGGCCGTATCCGTTCAACGATTTCCTTGAGACGTTCCCGCTCCACTTCGTTCTCGATCCGGCGCGAAACACCGACATGATCAACCGTGGGCATGTAGACCAGGTGTCGCCCCGGCAGGGAAATATGAGCGGTTATGCGGGCCCCCTTGGTGCCGATCGGTTCCTTGGAAACCTGCACCAGGATTTCCTGTCCTTCCTGCAACAGATCCTCGATGGGATGCATCGGATTCAACGCATGCGCGTCACCCTCCTGGCCGTTCTCTTTCTTTTCATTACCGTCCATGAAGGTATCATAATCCTCGATCGCCTCGAAAACATCCGCCACATAGAGA
>JAQUHN010000172.1 GCA_028683555.1 Geobacteraceae bacterium
CTCCGTTGTTTACGAGCAGCTGGGCGATCTGGAGATGGCCCCTTTCCGCGGCAAGATGCAGCGGTGTATTGCCCTTCTCGCTCCGGGAAACCTGTCGAACATTCACATCCGCTCCCGCTTCAAGAGCGGCTCGTACCGCGTCCAGGTTTCCTTCCTTGGCAGCAGTCAGCAACCCGTTTGCGATGTTTCGTTTATCCAGTGCCTCCGCATCTTTCGTACTGCCCATCTTCCGGTACAACTGGACCAGGTTCTTCCTCCTGGTTGAAGCGTTGAAGCCGCCGGGACCACTGTCTTTTTCTTCCAGCACCAGCGCGCGCTCGAAGAGCGGAACCGCCTCCGCATACTTCCCTTCGGTTTCGTACAGTTTTGCGAGGTTGTCCAGGCTGAAGATGATCTTGTGATTTTCCGGGCCAAGAGACTTCTCATTGAGTAACAGGACCCGCTTGAAAAGCGGTTCGGCGTCCGCATAGTTATTTTGTCTTGCGTACACCCAGGCAAGGCCGACCAGAGATGATGCCAGTTTGGGATTATCCGGCCCGAGAGTCTTCTCCCAGATCATGCAAGAGCGTTTTTCGAACGGCTCAGCATCCTTGTACTTCTCTTGAAACTGGAGCGCTAACGATACATTGGCCAGGCTATTGGCAATCGCGGGACAATCGGAATCAAGCTGCTTTTCCCTGATAGCCAACGATCGCCGGTAAAGCCGTTCAGCTTCCGCGTGGTTCGGTTCGCCGCCGTAGATGTATTCCCGGGCCAGGTTGTCTATCGTGGCTGCCACCTCAAGGTGGTCAGGTCCAAGAGCTTTTTCTCTGATCTTCAGCGCGCGTTTGAAGAGTTCGACGTTTTGGGCGTGCTGGCCCACGCTGCTGTAAAGTTCCCCGAGGTCGTTCAGGGTCGCTGCAAGGTCCGGATGGTCCGGGCCGAGCGTGTTCTCACGTATCCTCAACGCACGTTTGAAGAGTTCTTCTGCCTCCGAGGTGTCCCGTTTGCTTTGGTACAACCGGGCAAGGTTGTTCAGGCTGAGGGCAACGAGCGGATGATTTGGCCCCAGGGTTTTCTCGCGGACCTTCAAGGAACGGTTGTACAGTTGTTCAGCCTCTGCGTGCTTGCCTTGCTTATTATATAAGACAGCAATATTGTTCAGAATTACTGCAACATTCGGATGATCCGGGCCAAGGACTTTCTCATTGATAGCCAGCGCGCGCTTCGCAAAAAGCTCGGACTGGGCGTATCTTTGTTGTTTTTGATACAGAATCGCTAGGTTAGCCAGGCTTGTTGCAACAAAGGGATGGTCAGTGCCAAGAAGTTTCTCGTTGATGGCAAGCGCGCGTTTATACAGGGGTTCGGCCTGCTCGTAATCACCATGGCTGGCATAGTACAGCGCAAGGTTGTTCAGGCTTTCGGAAACATCGATATGGCCCTGTCCGAATGCTTTTTCGCGGATGGCCAGGGATCGCAAGTACAGGCGTTTTGCCTCAACGCTGTTGCCCTGGTCTTCTCGCAGGCGGCCAAGGTCGTTCAGGCTATCGGCAACATCCGGGTGGTCCGGGCCGAAGGCCTTTTCGCGGATAGCCAGCGCGCGAAAGTAGAGCGGTTCTGCCAGCGCCTGGTCGCCCAGGTCACGGTACACTTCCGCGAGAGCGTTCACGGTAGTGGCGACGTCCGGGTGATCCTTGCCAAGCGACCTTTCGCGGATAGCCAGCGCTCGCTTAAAAAGCGGCTCAGTCTCTGTGTAGCGGCCTTTTTCGTAATACACCAGGCCAAGGGTATGCAGACACGCTGCGGTATCCGGATGGTTTTTGCCCAGCTTTTTTTCCGCGGCGGCCAATGCCGCTTTCGCCACAACCAGGGCATTGTCGTATTTCCCCTGGGTGAGGAGAGTCGTTGCTTTCATATTCAATGCCTTCCATTTGGTACCCGCTCCTTGTGGGAATGCCGGAGAAACAGATACTACCAACAAGACTGCCATCACCATGGATTGAATCAGTTTCTTCATGACAACTACCACCTCTCATTTGCGGCTGGATTTCTGGGGAAGTTGGTGATATTGCAATACGTCTCCCTGCGTTACTCCTGCGCCCCTGCCTGAACAAGAAGCTCCATGATCTCCTTATTAGCTCCACCGTACGTGCCATATCTGGCGGCTTGCAACACGGCGTTTTTTCCATGCCGGTTCTTTTTGTTGACATCAGCCTTCGCCTTGATCAGCAGTTCTATGAGATCGGTTTGGTAATCATGGCCTACTGCGTAAATGAGCGCGGAAGAATCGTTGTCGTCAATTGCATTGACATCTGCCCCCGCGGCAATCAGCAGCCTGATAATTTCACGGTGTTTTTCCTCCACCGCGTACATCAGCGAGGTTCTGCCCTTGAAATATGTTTCATTAACATCGACCTTTGCGGCAATCAGCAAGTTGACGATATCAGGCAGATCAAGACGAATCGCCGTTTTCAATGGCGTATCATTGCTGTCGTATCCGAAACGGGCATTGACGTCTGCTTTTGCGGCAATGAGCAGCTTGACCACTTCGGGATGACGCCAGGTAATGGCCTCGGACAAAGGCGATTCCCTCCCCGGTTCCGCATTCACCTCCGCGCCGGCGTCAATCAGAAACTGCACAATATCACTGTGACCGTAGGTGGCGGCTCTTTTCAACTCGCGGTAGGGATCCGGCGCCGTAGGCAGCAGAAGTTTAACAACATCGAGATAGCCGGCTTTCGCTGCATAACAGAAAGCAGTATCACCGAAACCGTCTTTCACCTGCAGGTTCGCTCCTGCCGCTATCAGCAGCTTCACGGCATCCGCATGGCCGTACATGGCCGCCCTCATCAAGGCGGTATGCCCCTTGTTGTCCTTGGCATTCAGGTCGGCTTTTGACGCAATCAACCGCCTGGTCTTGTCGAATGGCGTTCCCTCTGCTTCCTTCCGGGCCAGGTGCTCCAGGTCTTTCTGCACAACGTAATCATGGAACGACATCTTTCCCATGGCGGGATAATTGGCATTTTCCAGGTCCCAGCGATAGAGGTTCTCACAACTCGTACCGACAAACGCCGTAGGGTTCGTGGTCCAGGCATAATTATTGAAATAATTATCGATCAACAGAATCGGCGAGCCCAGATAATTCGGGTACTTATCCGAAACCGGCATCATGTAGGTCTGGGATCGCTGTCCGATGTTGCCGGTTTTGTAGACAAGCCATTTGCCGTCAGGGGAAAAAGTGAAATCCTCTCCGTCATAAATTAACACGTGCGGAAGGGTATTTCTGTCTTTGTCCCAGCTGACGACAAAGTCACCTTCGATCCCGTTGTACAGTATGGCAAACGGTAGTTGGGGATGCAGGGCGATTCGCATGAACCCTATTTTGTCCTTATGTCTGGCTATCACATCCTCAAGTGGGTGGTGCGCGGGCTCCAGGTTCAGGTCGAGAACCCGCAGCCTTTTTTCTTCATATTCCCACATGAATATTTTGTCGTTGCCGGCGGACCAGACCGTTCCGAGCGGATCGGGTACCTCCTTGATCAGTTTCGGCTCGCTGCCGCTCAGGTCAACAAGTTCAATGCTGCGACTAGCTCCGAAGATAAAGTGCATTTTATCGGCGTCGGCCACGAGAATCTTTGTACTTGATTGCGACGAGAAGTCGCGGGCGGTGTTTCTTTTCAGATCATAGAGCACAAAGCGCCCGCCCTGGCTAAAGCCCACCAGCCCCGGAACGGCATGGGGCATGTAGTTTCCGCCGCAACACACATCATATACGGCATCTTTAAAATATCTTTTGTATTTCATCTTCTCTTCGGGAAAAGAAATGATGGTCAGGGCGTTGCCCATGTCGTTGGTACCCACCGCGTTATCGAACGGCACCGGAAACAGGCTGACATGTTCATATATGCCACGCGAGTACAAACCCGTGCCCAGCAGGCCATCACTTTTTGTGATGAACTTTTGCGGATGCAGCGTGATGGCTTCAAAAATGTCTTTGTCACCGTAAAGCGGTTCTGTTTTCTTAATACCTTCGCATAGTGCCGCCGATCTAGAAAAAAGAACCATACAGATCAGCAGCAGACATTTTTTCAGGTATAACATGAGGTCTCCCCAGATAATCTTCTTGGCATTCCCGGTGACTATTTGACAATCCTGCAGAAAGTAAGCATATCAATGTCAGTCGCGGAGGCATTTTTATCAACAAAATCTCTGTCCGCGGCAGTGTTACATTCCAACTTGGTTGAAACCGAAGGTTACAGGTTAAGAATTCACCGCGGCCTGGTTTTACAAGTGAACAGGATCACTTGACTGATACAGTAATCAGATTCGGCTCGCTGTCTTTTGCCTCAATCAACTGCAACTGAAGCTGAATCATGTTGTGGACAGTACCGCTGCCGACTTTTTCCCGATCTGACAGCATCAAAAACCTTTTTTTTGCTTCAGCAAACTGACCCAAGCGTCGTTCGAGTTCGCCAGCGATGAGCTGATCTGTTAGCCATTCATTCTTCTTGGCATAATCTTCTTTTAAAGCTAGTTTGAAAGTGGCAAGTGCTTCATTGGCATAGCTCAGATATTGTTCTCGGGACTCGACTTCCCAAGTTGCTTGCAGAAGTGTACGAGCGATTTGTTGTTTTGAAGTTTCCTTCAAAAAGCTTTGCAGTTTAGCCGCCAGATAGTAATTAGTCTGCTTCTCTTGAAGGGATTGATAGTCCTCGGATTCAACGTATGGTGTAAGCTGCCGGAGTTCATCATCGGTAAATTTCTCTTTGTACACCACAAAGCCATTGGCTGGGCACTTCGCCAGAGGTGTTGGTGAGGCAATGGGGCCATAAGGCCTGAAATCGAGAAATGTTCCGAACTTCGTTCCTGAACGTGCGAGAGTTGCGGTAAAAACCTCACCCCCAAGCGGACAAGTAACTTCAACCTCACTAAATGTCATAGCGCCTGCAACTGTCGGCATTACGAATATTGCTATCCATAGTAGGGTTAGTACGTGACGAAACCTGTTGATCTCCATGACTTCTACAGCGTCAATTTTCATGGTTATCTCTCCATGGCCCGTATTTTTGCGGCACGCTGATCCAGGGCATTTGCTTCCTGTACGCGGCCGGTTTTCCTGTTTAACTCCGCCAGGCCACTCAGGCTCACAGCAACAGAGGGGTGATCCGGGCCAAGGGCTTTCTCTCTGATTTCCAGTGCACGCTTATAAAGCGGCTCCGACTCTGAGTAATTGCCTTGGAGGCGATACAGTTCCGCAAGGTCGTTCAGACTTCCAGCAACCTCATAATGATTCGGACCAAGGGCCTGTTCCCTGATTGCCAATGAACGCTTGCAGAGAGTCTCCACCTCTGCAAGGTTGCCTTGTTTGCGAGCCAGTTCCGCGAGACCACTCAAGCTTCTGGCAACTGCCAGATGCTCCGGACCAAGTGCTTTCTCGCTGATTGCCAGGGCACGTTTGTTGAGCGGTTCGGCCTCTGCGTACCTGCCCTGGATGCAGTAAAGCTCTGCAAGACCATCCAGGCTCACACCAAGAATATAATGATTCGGGCCAAGGACTTTCTCCTGGATCGCCAGTGAACGCTTGTAGAGCAACTCCGCCTCAGCATGCCGGCCTTGGTCACTGTACAACTCGGCAAGGTTGTTCAGGCTTATGGCAACAGAGGGGTGAACCGGGCCAAGAGCTTTCTCCTTGATAGCCAATGCGCGTTTGCACAGCGGTTCGGCCTGTGCGTACTTGCCTTGCCTGTGGTACAGCAGCGCAAGGTTGTTCAGGCTTACGGCAACAGCAGGAGATTCCGGATCCGATGCAGTTTCCAGAATCGCCAGTGCACGCTTGTAGAATGATTCGGCTTCTGCGACCTTTCCCTGGACATCATAAAGCGACGCCAGGTTATTCAGGCTATTGGCAACATCGGGATCGTTCGGATCGAGGGTTTCCTGATCAATCTCCAGCATACGATTGTAGAGCTTTTCAGCCTCTGCATACTTGCCTTGGCTCTGGTATAGTCCTGCCAGGTTGTTCAGAATCGCCGCCACATTGGGATGCGATGGTTCAAGTTCTTTTTCCATGATCGCCAACACACGTTTATAGAGCGGTTCAGCATCTGCGTACTTACCCTGGACTTTGTACAGTTCTGCCAGGTTAAAAAGACACTTGATAGTTTCAGGATGGTCCGGGCCAAGGTTTTTTTCATAAATCGCCAGCAAACGCTTGTAATACGGATCGGCTTGAACATACATCCCTTGGGCTATGTAGAGTCCCGCGAGAGTGTTCAGGCTGCCGGCAACATAGGCATGATTTTCCCCGCCATTTTTTTCTGCAAGTCCGAGCGCATTTATTGCGATGCTCACAGCTTGGTCATAGTTCCCCTGTTCATAGAGTGACAGTACTTCCTGATTCAGACGATCCCATTCTGTATCGTCGCTTTGCGGAAATGCAGAAGAAACCGACAGCAATAACAGAACTGCCACTACAATGGATTGAACGGCATTCTTCATGTTTAGGAAACCGCCTTTCGATTTAATACAGGTTAATATGCTTTATCATCCCGATTTGAGCCCACAAGGTCTTTTCCTTTGCATTACGGTATAAACAGAAATCTGGAGAATATCTGCGCTCGGCATTCTCATACTCTGTTGTGTTTACGCTTATAAAGCTCATGCCAGGCTAACGCTTCGATACGTAATTCCCATCTACAAGCAACTTGTAGTTATTCAGGCTCAATCATGCATAACTGTCCAAAGAACCCAGCCGACAAACACGCAGACACCTGACAGACTGGTTATGAAACCTATGAATAAAGGTATCGTCCGTATTCCCGCCTCAAGTGCTATCGCACCGGTAACTGCTCCTACAACCGCAGTGCAAACAGAATGAGAACAAAAACAAGCGCCTCGCCTAACCCCGCCAAGCCGATTGTGTCTCTGCGTCGACTGCGAATTTTCAAAACTACAAGACCTAGCAGCCAGCCGACGTTACAAGATAAAAGAGATACCCATCCTAAATATTTCATCGGCCACTTCCTAACGACTAGATTTCACGGTAATCTTGGCAAAACAGACTCATTCCAGCACATCAAAGTACTTGAGCAACGTGTGCTATTTTCTCAATTTGGCCCCATGTCAGGGTGACGGCCATAAAACATCTTTGCATTCAGCACGTGCTATTTGAATTCATCTCGGAGCAAGCTCAAGGGCAGCCCCAGATACCGCAATACTTGCATCCGGCTAGTAGCAGAACCAGGAAAAGCAGCATTACTCTCGAGTAGTTCACTATCTTTGCAAATCCCACTGAATCTTTTGTCTTCATATTCCACCCTTATAATTGTAAAGTTGGCCTTCATATTTCAATTAACAGCGGACTCTTTTACCAGGCGATGCTTGTTAGCACAACAATCGTGATACCAAGACAGACTATTCCAATTCAAAACTCATAATTCAAAATTCAACACTGACTTTACTTATTTCCCGAGCCCCTGCCGCTTCTCTCTGGCAAGCTTCTTCAGATCTTCCCGCACGATGTAGTCGTGGAACGACATCTTGCCTTTTTCGGGGAAATCCTGGTTTTCAAAGTCCCAACGGTAGATATCTTCGCGTCTTGACCCGACAAAACTGATTGGGTTGGTCGTCCAAGTGGTTTTATTTTCATTAAAATATTTATCCAATAGCAAGATCGGCGAGCCGAGGTAATAGGGGTATTTTTCGGAGACTGGCATGATGTAGGTTTTTTGATTATGCATGTCGCTGTCTTCTTTAAAGGCCACCCATTTGCCGTCCGGTGAGAAGGAAAAATAATCGGCATCGTCAAGAAGTATCTGGGGGACATTATCCTTGTCTTTCCCCCAACAGCTGACCACGGGACCTGATCGCCCCCCAAACAGAATTGCAAACGGCAGGGTTGGATGTGCAGTGATCCGGAGAACGTT
>JAQUHN010000173.1 GCA_028683555.1 Geobacteraceae bacterium
GTCTTCTCCGCGCAGGATATCGACCATGCCACCCTCGTTATAGGCAACAACCGGCGTTCCGGCAGCAAGGCTCTCCAGGTGGACAATGCCGTACCCTTCGTTGCGATGGGTACTTACCGAGAGATCGAAGTCGAAAAACACATCCGGTACCCGCTCCCGGGGGATCCTTCCGGTAAAAAGAAAATCGCCCTCGAGACCATGCAACCGAATCTTGTCGAGCACTGGTTGCAGCAGACCGGCATCGCTATTGTCGCCGACAAACGCAATCTTCAGGCCGGGAAACTCCTGCTTGAGATAAGGAACGGCATCAACCAGTTCCGGCTGGTTTTTCCAGAACTCGCCGAACATGCCGATGAGGGGAAATCCGACACCCGGGAAGAAACGCTTCGGCCGGTCGACCTGGAATTTCTCAGGTTCGGGAGGCCCGGCAAGCGCTATGCCGTGATAGAGAATGGTCGTCTTGCCCGCTGCAACGGGGTTGCTCCGGCAGAGCTTGTCACGCACGTGCTCGGAAATGCAGACAACGGCATCGGCCGATGAAAGCAGGGGCTGCTTTCTCGCCGTGCCAATATGGTAGTTGACGATGAATTTGCCCGGCCGACGAAAGGGAAAGGCAAGGCGCAAGGCAAGGGCCGTCAGCAGCAGATCATGTTCCCGGTTTACGGACACGACGTCGAACCGCTCGCGGCGCAACAGGCGCAGCAGGGACAATAACCCCAGGAGGTCCCCCAACCCGTGGCCGGGCATGGCATGGACCGGCAGACCGGTTTCACGGAAACGACTATCTGATTTCGATCCGCTACGGACCAGGAAATGCACCGCCACACCGTTTTGCACAAGTTCCGCTGCCAGATCCTTGAGATGCTCCTGGCCGCCGCTCCAGCCCTTGTCGTTGTTGATAAGGAGTACCTTCATGAGTGCCCGCCCGTCCCCACAGCTTCACCGTTGGAATCGGCCCGCAGGGAAACGATCCCGTTCTCGCAGCGGAACTCCTTCCGGGCAATCCTCCGATCGAGGATCTCCTTGTTGTGAAAGAACTTTTCGTTGGCGAAACTCCAGGTTGAGCGGTGCCAAAGGTGAAACACAACCGCCAGCGCCCGCACCGATTTCAGCGTCCCGCCATAATTGATCACCCTGATCCCCAGGTCGTTATCCTCGATGGAACCGTCCCGAAAGTCCTCGTCGCAACCGTTGATGGCATAGAAAAGCTCCCGGTAAAGACTGAAGTTACAGCCCCAGACGCCATCGTCACTGATCGCGTCGCGGTGCAACAGTCGCCGCAGGAAAGGACTGGTGATGCGAAGGGCCTCCTCCGCCTTCCGGGTATCGGAAAACAGCGAGTCGAAGATCAGCGGCAGGGAAAGTGCCATGAGGGGACGGCCCCTCTGCAGCACCTTTTCCGTCAGCTTGCTGCCAAGGTCCACCCTTTTGCCGCTGGCTATTACCTTTGGGCCGGAGCAAAGCAGATGAGCGCGGACGAATTCCCGATGGGCCATGCAATCGCCGTCGATGAAAATCAGAAAATCGCCGCTTGACTGCCTGACGGTTTCGTTGAGGATCTTCGGTTTCCGGAACCCATCATCTTCCTGCCAGACATGCCGGAGTTCGAACGGGCATGATCCGGAATTGGCGAATGCCCGGATTACCTGCGCCGTCTCCTCGCCGCTACCATCGTCAGCCACCAGCACCTGGTCGGGGACACGGCTCTGCCGTGTCAGGCTCATGAGACAGAGTCGAAGAGCGGCCGGTCTGTTGTAGGTTGGAACGATTACCGAAACTTTCACGACTGCTCCCCGCCCTTTTCCGCTCGCGGAAAGCGCATCAGCTTTTTCTGCATCTCATAGAGCTTCAGGTATTTGAGAAAGACCCCGTAAGCCTCCATCACCGAGATCACGTACCCTGCCAGTCCGTCGAGGATGCCGAGACGGATGAAGAAACGATCGAAAAAGGTGAACAGGGGGCGAAGGGTGAAATGGAGCACCGTTGACTTTCGTCCCGTTTTGAAGTGGTCACGCGCCGTGCGGGTCGCATATTTGTTCTTGGTGTCGGCGAAATGGCTCATGTCCCGGTAGATATAGTGGTACAGATCGTTATTCAGGCTCTTGAGCGAACCGGGAACCTGGATCTTGTCATGGGGTTCATAGCCTCCCCAGTAACAGCGGTCTTTACGAAAGAGCCGGATATTGCGGTCCGGATACCAGCCCGAGTGGTTGATCCAACGCTTGAGAAAAAAATGCCGCCGGGGCATGTCATAGGCATCGTGGACGCTGTTCTCCAGGTCCAGCGCCAGGATCTCGTCCCGCAACGCCGGGGACACCCGTTCATCGGCATCGATGCTGAATACCCAGAGATTTTCGGTCCGATCAGTAACGAACTGGCTCTGGCCGATATGACCAAGCCACTCCTGAATAAAGACCCGGTCGGTAAATTCCCGGGCGATCTCCACGGTGCGGTCGCTGCTGCAGGCATCCACCACCAGAATCTCGTCAGCCCAGCTGATGCTTTCCAGGCATTCGCGAATATTCAGCTCCTCGTTGAATGTTCGTACCACTGCGGATATTTTCATCGTTCCTTGTGCATTATTTTGCATTATCAAATCCTTGTTTATACACCTGGATTTCGGCTCAAGTACACCAGCTATCAGCCTTGAACCACCAACTTACGAGTCAAAAACCGAGGCCTACTCTCAGGGAAACCGCACCGTTTCGAAAATCTTCTCCGAAGCCTTCCAGCTCCAGTGGGTATCATCGGGGTAGAAGATATCCTTCGTTCCCCTCTTCAGTTCCGGGAGCAGAATCGCCTTGGTGTCTATCAGGGTATAACGTTTCGGCAGTTTCCTGAGTTCTTCGAAAAAGGTGCTGCGAGGGTACGGATTGTCCACGATAAAATCACTGTAAAGGTTATATTTATCAACACACGGCATAAAATAGAACCGAATACCTTTTTTCCTCAGCATATCAGCAACGGTATTGAGGTTGTCATTGAGCATCGATACCGTTCTTGGTGTCGACAGCGCTGTTTTCCTGATATCGTCCCGATAGAAAAGCAGCCTGCGCGGGTCCTTGGAAGTAAACAGCGGAGCGGAAAGTTCGCGGGTAAAAGTCTTGCTGAAAAAGGCACGATCGGAGAACCGGTAGAGAAAGGAATTGAGCAGAAACTTGAAGTTCCCCTCATTCATAAAAGTGACGCCAGGCCCGTTGCCAGTACTGTTATACCCCATTCGCTGCAGGGTGCCGGACTGAGCAAAGTCGGTTTTAGCGGAGAAATCTATACCCAGGGCATATTTTTCAACGCAAAATTTTTCCGATGCGCTGAAAATCAGGTATTCAGGTCGCACTTTCTCTAGATAACCGTTGTGCAGCAGCGTTACCACCAGTTCAAGAAAATTCTGGGACTGGTATGGCTCGATATTGAGAACATTACAGTGATTGATCGATGCGATATAGTCCTGGTAGTAACGATTTTTGCCACTCCCGCCGCCGTTGGAAAATGAATCGCCAATTGTCAGCACCTTGATCGGCTGCCCCTGGTATTCGGTATCCTCCAGGTGGCGCAACGGCAAATCCTCGTGGTTGGTGCGCAGCAGCTTGGAATCAGGCAGGTAGCCCATCCGGGCCAGATCTCCGCCATGATACTCACTCGAGAGAATCTTCTCCGTCCAACACTTCCAGACAACTGCATTGGCAGCAATGAAAAACAGCAAGAACGCTACGATACGTAAGGTATATTTTTTATATTCACTCATTTTTTTGATTGTCATAGGTTACCGGTTACAGCAAAAACGCTATCCCGCTGAAAAGGTCTGCCGAAAGTCGGCTCTCCGCCATTAGCGGAAGCGTTCTTTCTCGAATAGTATTTGCGAAGCTTTCCAGCTCCAATGGGTATCGTCGGCAAAAAAGACGTCCTGTACGCCTTTACGGACTTCTTCCTGCAGAACGGCCTTGGTGTCGATGAAAAGATAATTTTTCGGCAACGGCCGTAATTTCTCGAAAAAAGTACTTGCAGGATACGGATTATCAACGATGAATTCGCTGTAAAGGTCATATTTGCTGACCACCGGCATGAAGATCAGACGAATTCCCTTACGGGCCAGAATTTCGGCAACATGGTTCATGGTATCGTTGATTTCTGCAATTGTTTTCGACGTTGTGAAAGGGATTACCTGAAGATCGTACTGGTAGAACAGCAGATCTGTTCCCTTGCTGACGCTAAAAAGAGTCCGGTCCATCTGCCGGCGGAAAACGGTGTGGCCGAGGGCATTATCGGAAAACTGATACATCATAGTACGCCAGTAGAAATCCAGATTGCCACTGTTGATAAAAGAAACTTTCGGCAATGCCGGCCACTCCCCCGAGACACCGGCATAATGCCGGACCACATTGGCCAGGGAGTCGGTCCAGGTCCACTTGAAGGGGCGTGCGAAGCGCGCCAGGGCAAGTGTTTCCAATGACTCGATCAAGACGTAGCGAGGCTTGATGATATCCAGATAGCCGCTGTTGTCAAGCACTGCCAGGGTACTGAGGGGAGAACACCCCATGACCAGATCATCAGTCGGATAGGGCATGACATTCATTACCGTGAGCTTGTTGAGGCTGGCAATATAATCCTGATAATGAGGATTTCTGCCCCGCCCTCCCCCAAACGAAAAAGAATCGCCGATTGTCAGCATGTCGACCCGCTGACCGTGGTAATCCCTCATTTCCAAGTGCCGCCGCGGAAGATCGACAAAGGTCTTGCGATAATGTTTTGACCCGGCGAGATAGCCCATTCGACTGAGGTCCCCGCCGTGATACTTGTCGGTAAGCAAATCTTCCGTGAAACATTTCCACGTGACAAGATGAAAAAAAAGGAACCCGCCGAGAAAACAGAGTGCTACGGTAGCAAACCTCCGGTAACTCCAGGAAGCTACTGCCTTGGCAACAAGTGCGGATGGTACTTTCAGGATTGCGGCATTATTCATAATGCAGGTTATAGCTCCAGAACCGATCAAGGGAAATCATCCCATTGCGAGCGCGGCAGGCCTCAAGGAAACCTGACGGTCTCAAACACCCTTTTCGAGGCGTTGCAGGTCCAGTGCGAATCATCGGGATAGAAGACATCCTTGACCCCGGACTCGACCATAGGCTGCAGAATAGCCTTGGTGTCTATCAGGGTATACTTCTTCGGCAGTTTTCGCAGTTCGGCGAAGAAAGGGTTTTCCGGGTACGGATTATCAACGATATGATCACTGTACAGATCATATTTATCCACCACCGGCATGAAATACAGCTTGATTCCCCGTTTTGCCAGGACATCCGCAAGCTGGTTGAAGGTATCATTCACTTTTTCCACCAGAACACCCTTGTTATAAGGAATCATAGTAAGGTCTTCATCGTGAAATATCAGGGTATGATCCTCCGGGGCATCGAAAAGGCCCCGGTCAAGCTGCATCCGGTGAACAAGCCCGCGGAATGCGGAGTCGGAAAAATGATACAGCAGACTGGTATAGAGAAACTTGAAGTTGCCGTTGTTGATGAAACCGACCTTTGGCAGGTAGTCCAGGCCGTAGGTCGTTTTGGCATAATACTGCCTGATGTTTTCCGGTGAATCCGTTCTGCTCAGATCAAGTTTTTTTGCAAAACGGGGAACGCAGTAGCGGACAACGGATTCGATCAGGATATAGCGTGGTTTCAAGACATCCAGGTAGCCGCTGTTCAGAAGCACCGCAAGTGTTGAAATGGGTGAAAATCCGGCAACCCGGTCGTCCGTTGGATACGGGTAGACATTCAGCACCGTGCAGTTGTTGATGGTGGCGATGAAATCCTGATAGTAGCTGTTCGTTCCTTCGCCGCCGCCCATGGAAAAGGAATCACCGATCGTCAGGACATCTACCTTGCGGCCATCGTACTCTTTCATGCCGATATGACGGACCGGGAGATTGTTGTCGACCTTGCGTAATTGCTTGGAGCCGATAACGTACCCCATGCGGGCTAAATCCCCGCCGTCATACTTTTTGGTCAGCAGCACTTCGGTAGCCGATTTCCAGATAACGAAGTTTAGCCCGACAAAAAGCAGCAGCACCGTGGCGAAAGCAATGGAAAACTTTTTTTGCGTCATGGCTTTGCCTAGAACTGGAAGTAAAGGAATTCACTGACCTTGCTCATGTTCAGCAAGGCATAGAACGCGATAAGAACAAGAAACAGAAAACTCTTCCAGGAAGGTTTGAAGGAGTCCGTCATCTGTATGGAATTCTTTGCTGTCAGCACGACGATGAAGGCAACCAGCAGGTACCAGACCGTCTGGTCCTTACCCTGGATCCCGGCAAGCCAATGCTTGTCGAACTGGAAGTCAAGATCGCCGATGATCGGCAGATTGCCGAGAAAGCGCGGCAGGATCACACCGCTCTGCCCCACCATCCCCTTGAATACCTTCATCGCGGCAGCCCAATCCTTGGCCCGGAAAAAGACAAACGAAAGATTGATGAAGTTGAAGGTTATGAACCAGGCCAGGAAACGGTGCATCTTGATTTTCTTCCGCTTCCAGTAATGGTTGATGACCAGTCCGGCGCCATGGAGCGAGCCCCAGATGACAAAGGTCCAGCCGGCACCGTGCCACACGCCGGAAATGAACATGGCGAGGAAAATGGCCACCATGGAGTGGGCAAAGGTAATGCTTTTAAATGAGCGTAGTATCGGCGTGTACACATAGGTGGTGATGAAGTTGGTCAGGGTAATGTGCCATCTCTTCCAGAAATCGACGACGCCGGTCGCCTTGTAGGGGCTGTTGAAGTTGACCGGAAGCTTGATATTGAACATGAGACCCAGGGCAATTGCCATGTCGCTGTAGCCGCTGAAATCGAAGTAAAGCTGAAAGGTATAGCAGAGGCTGGTTGTCCAGGCCTCCAGAAGGCCCAGCGATGGAGCCACATCGAAGCCAGCTTTGGCCCAGACGGAAAACTGGTCTGCCAGGGCGACTTTTTTGAAAAGACCGATAAAAAACAGGTAGAGGCCCAATGAGAAGTTGCGGTAATTCAACACCTTGTTTTTTATTCGGTCGAACTGCGGCATCATCTCCTTATGGTGGAGAATCGGACCAGCCAGCAGATGGGGAAAAAAGGTGACGAACAGCGCATAATTGAGGAGCTTTCGTTCCTGAACAAGCCCCTCATAGGAGTCGACGAGAAAGGCAATCTGGGTGATGGTGAAAAAGCTGATTCCCAACGGCAATACGATATGCAGCAGCGTGATGTCTGTGCCGAACACCATGTTGACATTTTCGAGAAAGAAATCCATGTATTTGAAATAGCCGAGGAACAGGATGTTCGCAACCAGACCGAAGGTCAGAATGGCGCCCTTGGAAACGAACCTTTTCTTCTGGGAATCCACATCGATCATCAAACTTCCGATTGTGTAATTGAACAGGATCGATCCGAGAATAAGCGGCAAATACTTGATATTCCACCAACTGTAAAAGAACAGTGAGGCAAAGAGCAGCCAGGCATTGGCAGCAATGGTGAGCCGGATTCGATTCAGGAAAAAGAAAACAATCAGCGTTATCGGAAGAAAAAGAAAAATAAATTCATATGAATTGAAGAGCATCCACCACTCCTTTTACTGCACCAAAAAATAATCGCGGGCCCGTCTCAAAAACCCCCGCATCGAACTGAATCGACGCTTAAATCTTCATGGAAGGGCCCGGGAACCTGTTCTCCCGGGCCAAAAAAGAGACATCAGCTATTTCTTGCTTTTTTTCTCAACCAGGTCGGCCATGTCACCAACGTTCTTCAGCGACTGCAGTTCGCCGAGGGCAAACTTGACGCCGAACTTCATCTCGACAGCGATAGCCAGGTTGAGGTGAGAAAGGGAATCCCAGTCGTCGATATCGTCAGCGGTCGTTT
>JAQUHN010000024.1 GCA_028683555.1 Geobacteraceae bacterium
GATAGAAATCTGAAATGTATTGTCCTCAAGTCGGGTACTGTTAAAATTCCCAAGGTAAGAACAGAGACAGATCGAGTTGAAAGTTTTAGAGGCGCATCTGATATTTACGTTTTCAAAAAAATCCTGCCCGTTTCCTATGAAATAATTGAGAAAGAGAGACTTCATATCATAGAGCTTAGCGAGAAGGGGAAAATGGTAAAATGAATTCATATAGAATTCTTATAAGGTGGCATAGGGGTCACGTTTCCAAATATCAAAAACAAAATAAACTCTAGTCCCAACATGGCTTATGACCCGTTGGAATCGGGTCAAAGCCATAGCCGTTAACCCAAGAATATATGAAAAATGATAACGGCCAGAACTCCTAGAGAAAATCCGAATCCGATACACGCGCACTCGTCGCCATTGGGGAGTCGAAAATGCAAACAAAACTTGTAATTCTCGCCAGCATCTTCGGAGTCATTTCCGCTCTGAGTTTTTCTACCAATCAAAACATCCTCCTTTCTCTGTTCACTGGACTGATTGCCTCTACCCTTTTTCTTTTAGCCTACTTTTCAAAAGACAAAAAAGACAAACAAATTGAAGAAATACATGCAACTGTCACCACTAAAACCAAATCTGAAGTCTCAGTGCAAATCCCTCAAAGCATAACCCAAAAGGAGCGCAGACAGACAATACCGGAGGCACATGACAAGGTATTGGAATTGCTGTTTCAAAAACCTTCAACTGTCGATAACATCTGTAAAACCCTGAAACTTCAGAAAGAGGAAGCAAACTATTTCTTGAACGATCTTTGGGGAAAAAATCAAGTAGCTCCGCCTGCCCCTTATTCAAGCCCTCAAGAATGGCGTATTGACCAAGAAGGAAGAGAATATGTCATGATGAAAAGAAAGGGCTAACTTGCGGCACGACCCACCTCCGCTCCGCTCCGTGGGTCAGCCTTATGGCGTTCAACGGAAAAACATAATAAAAACGAATAAATAAAGACAAAAGCAAAGACAAAATGCACTGTATCCAACAAGTCGGAAGATGCATAAAAAGAAGATTAAAAAACTTGAAGAAAAGCCCAAAAAATGATACGAAGCGCCGAGCTGCCGCTCAACGCGTTTAAGCGTAGGAGCGGACAAGCACGTCGCTTCGCAGCAAAATGTTTCTTCAAGCTTTTAACCCTGCCTTGTGTCATCCCCCGACGGATCCAGTGAATTTCCACAGTGTTTTACGTTGAACCAGAGGGCTGGAGACGGACTCCGCTTCGCTCCGCCGCTCAGCCCCAAACACGTTAATCCGAAGCCATAAAGAGGAAAAGATGAGTAATTGGTTCGCAAGGCTAGGATTTAGAAAGCCGAAGAATAAGGTTGAATGGGCAATATGGGTTGGGACTGGTTTTATTCTTTTGGCGATTATCAATTCGCTGCTTTTCGTCAACAAATCAATTAAATTGCCATCACAGGCATTCACCGCCATAACCACGACTAGTATCTTAAAAGATCTAGGATTTGGCATTATAGGATCGGCTTTATTATTTGATGGTTTCAATCGGTTAAAAATCAACAAAAAGAAAATGACCAGCTATTTCGTAATAATAGTAGGTATTGCTTGGTTCGCATATTTGATCGGAGGCCCTGCAATATCTTCGGTTATGCTTACGAACATGCAGACAGATCTTGTCAAATTAAGTAACACCTTGATTGATAAAGAAACAAATAATCTAAAGAAGAAAGAGTTATCTGTTGCTGACAAGTCTCGTTTAACAAAAATAATTGCAAAAGAAAGATTTTTCAAAGACGGATTTATAGCCGAGTACTCTGATGTAAAGGGGAACATGTTGAGCTATCAGCCAACGAATGTGGACATTCAGGAACGCAAGCAATTTCTTTTCACTCAACGGCTGATCAGTATTCTGAGGTATCAAATGGTTTTCTGGATTTTCGTTTTACTCATAAACGTCACAAGCTATGTCCTATACAGCAGAATGAAAATATTGACGTGATTAACCAGCGCCACGACCGGCCATAAAACAAGGCCGGTCAGGCTTGAGACGTTGAATCGGAGAAATATGAACTGGAAACTCGAGCTTGCCAAAATGTTATTTGGCCTTAGGCCTATTGAGAGCTTTCCCGACTTGGCAACCGAGGCCCTGGGCGAGGGAACAGACACACCAAGTCTTCGCATCTTGGCGGGGCTGACTCCTGTGCAAAAAAATAACGACGAAATCAGGGAGTATCTGCAGAAGTCGCTCCATGAACTGAGTGTTAACTGGCCATCGGAAGAAGAAGCTACTTGGATGCTTCTTCGCCACTACATCGATGAAATCATTGATGAGAGGATCGAGCCACACGCAGGGCTTCACACAATAATATGGGACATCTACCACCGAATGAGGTGGTCTGAATCAGACCAACATTACGCCGGTGACTGCATCAAAATTGAGAAGCTTTATGGCCTCTGCGACACTTATGATGACCTTTCTGAATCAACCCACCGCTGGGATGAAGATAAAACAAATGAAGAACTAAAAGCTCAACTACAGATAGACATTCGGACTGAGGCACAAAATTATAAGGAAAAGTTCCTGAGCCTCCAGAAAGCGTTTCAGTAGGCGAGGCAAAAAGAGAAAAGGATTCAACCACGTCGTTAGACACCGCCCCAAAAAACGGGCGGGTCAACGCCGACCACGTTGGATTTCAAGAAAGGAATTATAAAATGCAAAATGAAATTTCTTGGTAGGCAAGGGTGTCAGGGCTGAAAAGGGGACAGGCTACTTTATGAGGTACCATAAATGCCGAGAGTTGCACGAGGATTAGCTGACGGTCTGTATTATCACATAATCAACAGAGGCAATGGCCGCCAGGAGGTGTTCCATAAGGCGCAGGATTATAGTGCATTTCAGAAACTGCTTCTGGACTCGATCCAGAAGTATCGTATCAAGCTGTATGCTTATTGCCTGATACCAAATCATTTTCATTTGCTGGTATCGCCTGGTAAAGCAGAGGACTTGAGTAAATGGATGCAATGGTTCATGACAAGCCATGTCCGTCGATACCATAAACACTTCGTAACGAGTGGTCATGTCTGGCAGGGAAGATTTAAGAGTTTCATCGTGCAAGAGGACACCCATTTGGTTACCGTTGTACGATATATCGAGGGGAATTCCGTACGGGCAGGGTTGGCTGGATCTGCGGCAGAATGGACATGGTCATCGCATAATGACAGGGTCAATGAAAATGTTGGTGCATTAAGCCCCTTACCTATCGAATTGCCAAACAGCTGGACGACGTATGTTGACATGCCGCTAACAGATACGGAATTGGAGAAACTGCGGAAAAGCGTAAACCGCTAAGCACCGTATGGTGATGAAGGCTGGCAGATGCGGGTTAGCGTTGCCCTTGGACTGAGTTCCACTATGAAACCGCGGGGAAGGCCAAGAAAAAATGTGGGGGAAAAGTAGCCTGTCCCCTTTTATGCCTAAGAAAAACAAGGGGTCAGGTATCAACAATCAACAGCTACTATGTCAAGTGTTGAGACCTGCCCCCTAAAGGTTCTATGCATGGGCGGCTTTCGATGTCATGCCATTTTTAATGTTGGCAGGATAAGTTTTCTGCCGTCATGGATGATTTTTCCAGCACTTTTAAGAGTTTTTATAGCACGGGTGATACTGACTCTATGGGCACCAGTCAAAAAGCTCAAATCTTCATGAGTCAATGGAAATTGGATCGCAATGCCTTGGGGATCGATGGTTCCGTGTTCTTGAGCAACACTACAGAGTACCCCGTAAAGTCGATCTTCAATATTGGTGACAGCCAGATTGCCGACCCGGCTTGTCAGCCAGGAAATTCTGTTACTGAGATTTTTTATTATCTGGAGGCTAACTTTTGGATTATTAGTGATGAGTTGCTCAAATTGACTACGAGTAAAACCGCAAGTTAATGTATCTTGAAGACATATAGCCGTTACAGGGTATATTCCTTGCTCGGAAAACATGTTTTCACCAACAAAATCTCCTGCTTTGCGAATATCGAGTGTAAGCTCATTGCCATCCTCAAGAATTTTAGATAGCTTTATACGACCGCCTTTTATGAGAAACATTTCGTCAGCCTTATCGCCCTGCCGAAACAAAATCGAATCTTTGGTCATTTTCTTTCGAAGAGCTTTTTGGTTGAGAGCTGCGATATCAGCAGGGTTGAGGTCTTGAAAAATCCAGAGGTTTCCTAAGCAGATTTTGGATAATTCAATGTTTTCACCGGCTATTTGCTCGCAAATACACGTCATGTCAATATATTTTCCTTCTTGCTATTTTTGTTGAACGCATTCAGTGTTGCGCTAAAAACGTGCGTAAAGATTAACTCGTGTGGAGAGAAATCTCTGCACATGATAAATGACGCCCGCTGATCACATCATTCGAACTTTTTTCAGCCTATCAGCTATTTGATTACCGAGGCTTTCTGTCTGCTGCCAGATTTCATTCTGGTCTTCTGCCTTGCAGAATTTCTCAGGGGTAACTTCTGTATCGTCGCCAAAGATCCAGGGTAAAGCACTCATGGAACAACTTTGACCGTAACCGCAAACCATACATTCCGGATTACCCACAACCTTCAGTTGACCCAGCACTTCCATACCTTCAAGGGCAAGGGCATGATTTAATTGATTACTGGCCTCTTCTAAACCAGGAGCACCACGACCAATACCGGTGATAACTGTTACTGCTAATTTGCCTCTATTATACCCATTTTGGTGACGTAACGAAAAAAGTCTTTCAAGAAACGCTTTAGTGAAACCGTCGATTGAACCGTATGGCGGATATCCACCAACAACGATTGCTCCTGCCGACTTAACTTTTTCTGCGAGTTCCTGAAAATCATCCTTTACTTTGCAGACGTTGTCTTTGGAACAACCAAGACACGCGATGCAAGGCTGCACCCTGAGTTCGGATAATTTAATAAACTCAATCGAAAGATCGGTATTCGACAGTATAGATTGAATAACCCGGTCAGTGTTGGAATTTTTAATAGGACTCCCGGAAATACCAAGTACTTGTGCTTTCATAGTGTTCTCCTTTCGAAAATGATTGATGATTCTCAGTGGAGTATACTGAGGACCAATTATTTTTGTTGTAGCCGCTGCTACAATCTATGGAAAAGTTATTAAAAAAGAAGAAAAGGGGGCAGATTTGTTTTGCGAATGAAAATGGGAAATGCGGAAATGGGGAGGAAATGAGGAAATGGAGGAAATGGGGACAGATTTATTTGTTGCTCATTAAAAGATTATATGCCATAGAAATCGTATGCCACGTATGGGACGACTTATAATACCAAATTATCCCCACCATGTGATTCATAGGGGGCACAACCGCCAGACACTGTTTGCCCGTGATGATGATTACCGATATTACCTGGACACTCTAGCCACGTGGAAAATCAATCTCGACTGCCGACTTTATGCATATTGCCTTATGACGAATCACATTCATCTGATTGTTGATCCAGGTGACGATCCGGAATCGTTGGCAAAACTGATGAAAAGGGTCGCCGGCAGACAGACGAGGTACATAAACCGTATAGAGCGCCGTTCGGGAACTCTGTGGGAAGGACGGTACCGCTCCAGTATTATTTGCAAAGACACATACCTTCTCGCCTGCTGTCGTTATGTAGAAATGAACCCGGTTCGTGCACACATGGTCTCTCACCCTTCCGAGTATCCTTGGTCCAGTTATAGAGAAAAAATAGGTGAGGTCTCAGGGATAATAGATCCTGATCCTGTTTTTCTGAGCCTTGCTGAAGATGCAGGTCAACGTAAGCAGGCATATGAAAAATGGGCGCTTTCGGCAGTCCCCGAGGGCGAGTGGGAGCGAATACGGGATGCAGTCCAACGAGGACACCTTACCGGAAAGCATCAACTCGAAGAAGAAGTCGCGGAAAAATTGGGAGTAAGGCTGGAAATGAAAAAGCCTGGCAGGCCGAAAAAATCAAATGGTCGGTGAGAAGATTAGAATTTAATAAATCTGTCCCGGATTTTCCTGATAGATAGAGTTGCGCAGAGGACCAATTGTAAAAAGCATGTTTAGAAACAACGTCCCCAAAAATTCAACGTCCCCAAAAATTCACATGGCATCTAAAGTTATATGCCACTATCTAATACCATATGCCGGCATATAACATTATATGCTACTTCTAACCGGTCAATTACATCGTTATGTCCTTTGAGGAGAATCAAAATGAGACAAATCTTTACCATGTTCATATGCCTAAATTTGCTCTTCCTTATTTCGTGCACACATCAACCGTCTTATGTTGAGCGAATTTCAGCGCGACCTTATCCTACTGACCAACAAGCTATCAATATTGAATGTGTGTGGACTAGAAGTGAAATCGCTGTAATGAGTAGCATTCGCACAAGGTCTCTTCAGGCAACGGCTCTAAGCAATATCGCTGCACTGGAAAGTCGCGCTGCTAATTTAAGGTGTGGAGCCGCCTTTTCAACTATTATCGAAAAGCAAGACCATACCTCATCGATAAGCGAATGTATTAAGGCATGCAAAGAGAGCACGAACCGCACGCCTGAACAGTGTTTCGATGCATGTAATAAATGATTGACATAACTAGGCTAATGCAACCGACGGCAAAAAGCCGCGCGGCTGATTAGCGGCGTTACCACACTAAAAAATGATACGATTATTTCTAAAAGATCTTCCCTATACACTCACTCAACCGATGTTTCGCGAGTTCGGTGATAAATGTAGAGAGCTGAATAAATGGCGCGAGCACTCGCGATCCGACAAGGTCAAAAAGTACTTGAATCAGCCCGAAGCAATCTATTTTATATTTGCACTTGGAATATATTACAGATACGTCATCGCACCATTTGCAAGAGGAAAGCGGGACAGATCTATTTTCTGCTAATTAGCAATAAATAAATCTGTCCCTATTTTCAATAAATAAATCTGTCCCTATTTTCACTATTTTCATCTTTTAGCGGGGGAAGATTCCAAGCCCGCACACCCTCAGCCCCGTTAGACCGCAGAGGAAATTATGAATCGAAATAGGCTTAGGTTATCGTTGCAACCGGACGATGACGGGACGGGAGAGCTTTGCGCGGAAGTTTCAGCAAACGGTTTTAGCGGGAAGGGAAGTGCATATTTCGATCTTCGTCACCTCGCAGAGCTATCCGAGAACTTTATGGCATATCCACTATGCACAGAGAGATTACCGATAATTGTCGGCGGATATTGGAGCAAGAACAAGAACGAACTGGAACAAACACATTTGCTAATAAAGGCATATCCGATTGGCTGCACTGGCGAACTAGGAGTAAGGATAGAGCTTGCAACGCCACTTTATGAATCAGATCGACCTGAAAGTCAGCTAGTTGTAAAAGTTGAAATCAAAACTGACTACAACGGACTTGAATCATTCGGCAAGCAATTGAGTCAATTGGCAAAGCTACGGCGGGAAGAGGCGATACTGATGGACAATCAGGTCTAACACCGGCGTAGACACTGACGCGGCAAACAGCCGCCGCGCAGGTCACGCCGCGACACGTTGTCCGAGGAAATAATGAATAAAGAGACCTTTCAGGACCATTTGACGCGTGCGGCAGATTCGGCAGTTGATTTTGCGCGGAACTATGTCCTGAATGAGCTGCCAAACCAGAGAAAGTTTCTGGTTCATCCAAACCAGTCCTTTGATGAGAACCCTCTTCAAGCTGATGAAGAAACCTATCCGAACGAATCTCAACCCGATGATCAACCAATTCTTTTTACGACGGCTGAGGCCGTCGTTGATTATCTTTGGAGAAGCACCAAGATTCCAGAGTGGATAGACATCAGTGTTGGAGCAGAAGACGGAGAGAACACTTATCTCCGGCTTCTTTGCTGTGGTCGATTCACTGCAACCGAAGAGTTGCTTTACCATCGCGACGGAGGAGTTCCCCCATTCTCTGTCAAGAGTCCAGTATTTCCTCCAGGTTATGACGAATCAGTTGAAGGCGAAAAGTTCGACGTAAATTGGCTAAAAAAGGCAAAGAGGGAATTTCAAGAAATGCAAAAAACCGAGGGCGGATTGCTTCGTCGTCTGTTGCACTCGACGCGATCATTGTTCCGAGGTCAGCGATAGAGAAAGAAACGGCCAACCAGCGGCAAGACCGGCCGAGGGCCGGTCAGCCTTACGACGTTATGCATCACAAAGGAGACTTGGGTGCTAAAGGTTCTCAAGGAAAATCGGTACGAATTTGCTTTACTCGGGCTGGCACTTCTTTGGGTTGGCGGCTCACTGCTTGCGTCGCTCGCCTGGCCTAAAGGCAACTGGTTTTGCCGGTCTGGTGCCGTGATGGTTCTGCTTGCCGTCATTGTCGAGTTCCATCTCGGCAACCTACAGCAGGCAGAGAACTCAAACGCATCAGTCATAGCGGGACTAGGCATCCCGGTTTCTGGAGACCTACCAAAAATTAAGCAGCACCTTGCAAAGGCAGCTCATATCTTTGCAATATCCGGCACTCTAATTTGGGGCTATGGTGATCTTCTTATTTAGCCCAATGGAAACGACAGATGAAGTTTTGTGGCATAACCCTGCGTTCGAGGCGACCTGCGCGAAAAGCCGCACAGGCGCCTCAACTCCCCGTTAGGTAACAAGGATAGGCAACCAATGGAAACCAAATCAAAGCAAGTAACTCTTTGGCCTTTCTTCACACTTGAATTACTTTCTCTCGTCATTTGGGCTCGGATTGCAGCTCTGTCAAGCATGGGGTACACACCTTCATTTAGCTGGAGCAATGTATTACTTATTGTTTTCTATCTTTATCCGGCCTTTATATTTGTCGCGGTCCCAACGGCATTTTTGTTGAGGAATTCTGGGAAAGTAAGTGCAGCGATAACAGTGGCGATACTACCACCCATAATTTCCTGCTTCTGCATTTTCCTGCTTATTCTTCTTGCTCGCTGACTTGGGACTGAAAAGGGGACGACTGAAAAGGGGACAGGCTACTTTATGAGGCACCATAAATGCCGAGAGTTGCACGAGGATTAGCTGACGGTCTGTATTATCACATAATCAACAGAGGCAATGGCCGCCAGGAGGTGTTCCATAAGGCGCAGGATTATCGTGCATTTCAGAAACTGCTTCTGGACTCGATCCAAAAGTATCATATCAAGCTGTATGCTTATTGCCTGATCCCAAATCATTTTCATTTGCTGGTATCGCCTGGTAAAGCAGAGGACTTGAGTAAATGGATGCAATGGTTCATGACAAGCCATGTCCGTCGATACCATAAACACTTCGGAACGAGTGGTCATGTCTGGCAGGGAAGATTTAAGAGTTTCATCGTGCAAGAGGACACCCATTTGGTTACCGTTGTACGATATATCGAGGGGAATTCCGTACGGGCAGGGTTGGCTGGATCTGCAGCAGAATGGACATGGTCATCGCATAATGACAGGATCAATGGGAATAGTGGTGCACTGAGCCCCTTGCCTATCGAATTGCCAAACAACTGGACGACGTATGTAGATACGCCGCTAACAGATACTGAATTGGAGAAACTGCGGAAAAGCGTAAACCGCCAAGCACCGTATGGTGATGAAGGTTGGCAGATGCGGGTTAGCGCTGCCCTTGGACTGAGTTCCACTATGAAACCGCGGGGAAGGCCAAGAAAAAATGTGAGGGAAAAGTTGCCTGCCCCCTTTTATGCCCGCTCAAGGCGTCAGATAACTTGGGAGGATCAAGTGAAGCAGAAGATCAAATACTTTGTATCGTATGCACATAGAAATAGAGTGCTTGTTCAGAATTTCATTGAAAAGCTTGACGATGTTTTAGCTCCATCTAAGCAGTTTGACTATTCACGCTGGCAAGATACCAACTTGATTCTGGGTAATGAATGGAGAACTCAAATATCCGAAGCAATAGAGAATTGTGAGTTTGGTCTTCTACTGATTAGTCCAGCTTTTCTCGCCTCGAGTTTTATCACCAATTCAGAATTACCAAAATTTGTATCGGGAGAGAAGGCTTCGGTACCAGTAATGCTTCAACCGGTAGATTTTGATCGCCATGACCTCAAGGGACTGGAAAAAAGACAAATATTCATGTTCCCCCCTAAGGGGTCTGAAAATCCAAAGGCATACTCTGAATGCAAGTCCCATCGTCGAGATGCTTTTGTGCTGGAACTGTTTAGGCAAATCGAAAGAAAGCTTGAGGAATCGACAACAAGCACCAAGGCTATTGTGTCGCCAGATCCTGTTATGGATCTACGGTTGTTTGAGTTAGCCGCAGATGCCTATCGGAGGAGAGGCACTCCAAAATACTTCCTGGACTCTCAGACGCTAACCATAAAACAGAAGGCTGAACTGTACGATAAAGTGGTGCTGTCAGAACGCGGGAGACCAGCAAAAAACAACCCATATAAAGGCGGGGAATAAGGGGGCTGGACTTGAAAAGGTAATTTTGAAAACTTGATTCCCAACGAGAAAAATGCACCCGCCCCAAGAAACCGTCGGGTGATTTTCTGTCCCGTTATACGGAAAGAAAAAATGATAAAAATTTATTCGCCCACTGACGAGCTTGAACTAGCGATGATTCGAGGTATCTTCGACACTGAAGGCATTCACTACTTCGTTCATAACGACCACTTCGGTTCGATGCGTGTTGGGCCACAAATCGATCTGCTGAACAAAAAAACAATTATGGTTTCCCCTGAAGATGCTGAACGAGCAAAAACAATCATCACTGACCTCCTCAACCGAGCGCTACCAGAAGAAACAATCGAAAAAAAGTACACTACATCTCAGAAGCTAAGAATGATTTTTGAGGATATTGTTTTCGGATGGTTCATCCCTGGAAGAAGGCGTCGAAGGGTGCCGCCAGAATAAGTGGACGTATAACCATGACCATGGTCGCCGACCGGGGCTGAGAAGCGCCTCGGCGCGGGTCAAGGGCGTGCTCCGTAAGTCATCCATCCGAATGGGATATGAGCGGATACAATGAAATCCAGCACTCGCCTGCTCGGTACGGAGTGATCGACTTTGAGGGTTTACGGAACCTTTGCGGTTTGCCTGGCGTCGCGCTTTTTTCCGAACAGCACCGGCAATGGGTTCAGGAGGCCGTTGAGAATGGCAGAACCCAGCGCGAAAGTTGCTGGACCGATTGCATTGCCGTTGGCAGCAACAGGTTTGTGGAGGAAACCAAGACAAAGCTCGGCATTATGGGGCTGGGAAGAAGGATCGAAACTCTGGAAACTGATCGATGCGTATTGAGAGAAGAATCGACACCTTACAATGCTGTTATTGTCCCCAAAATTGAGCGTCTAAGCCTCGAAAACGGCTATTTTTGGGACTATAATTCAATGTATTCAGTTACTTGACTTGGCCCGACCCCGAACACCCAAAAACAACACGTAGAATCCTGAAAATGTGAACTAAGCACGAGAGTCATTTTGAAGTCGAACACCCAACCACGTCCATGGACGCCGACCCCGTTGGCCAGAAAGGAACACACCTAATGTCCAAAGACAATCGTCCCTACGTTGTCATGCAAATGTCAGCATCTGTTGATGGGCGGATCGCATTCGGTCCGGGATTGACCATGTTTGATAAGCATCCGGCCGAAGAGCTATTGCTTGACGCCGGCCCGATCTGGAAGAAGGTGACCGAGGCAATCCATACCGAATGGCATCCTCAAGGGACGATGATGGGCAGTGGCACGGTCATCTCTGACCAAGCTCCGTTACGGAAATTGCCGACCTTTTCGGGAGATGCTTCGGTCCTTTATGACGATTTCCTGCCGGAAGAAGTCGTCGCGGCTACGCGCCATTGGCACATTTTGGTTGATGGTCGCGGGCGGGGGCGAAGCGGATATAAGGCCACCGAGAATCCAGGGGGTCACATGGTGCACTTAGTGTCCCGCTCTGTACCGGTGGAATACCTGGCCTTTCTTCGTCAGGAACGCATCCCATATCTCATGGGTGGACAGACGCATGTCGATCTGACGGGAGCCTTGCACAAACTATACACGAAGCTCGGTATTCGTGTCATGTGCCTGTGGGGAGGTGGAGCGCTCAATGGCGCGATGCTTCGCGAGGGACTGATCGACGAGATACACTTGATTCTCTGGCCGATGTTGATAGGCGGTCGTAGAACACCCACCTTGGCTGATTGTGATGATCTGCTGCCAGATAGACAGCCATCGGTGTTACAGCTTGTATCTGCACAGGTTCAAGAGGAAGGATATCTTTGGCTTCACTACAAGGTGAGCAATATGCTGCCTATCGGGTAAGGGGAAGCCTTTCTCTCCCCCTCCCCACAACACCCGGCATGTGAAATTATCGGGGTCAGGCATGCAAAACTGTAATAATTAAGCGTAACTATCTGATAACTCTAGGAAGTGATTTTGAAAGAATAAGTTCTAAGGTTCTTTTGAATGGAAGTAAGCAGATATCAATAAGTTAGGGAACGAAAATGCAGGTTTGCAGGCACGACCCCGACTCCCCTAAGAGTGGCAGAACGATATAATACCAAGGAAAGGCCTTTCAAAGTCTTAAAGGGAATGGAATATCAGGAAATTATTTTGACGCCGATACAGGAGAGGAGTACTGGATTTCTGGCCCTAAAAAGGACCGTAGTGATCGTCATTGGGCAGGGTCTGGAATAGTGGAAATAGATGATGATGTGAGAGACGAATATTTTCAAAAGATACTGACAAAATCGAAGAGAAACGAGCGATAACCAAGCGTAACAGCGGGGTGAACACCCGCCCGCTGTACTCTCGGCCGTTGGCCGAATAAAGCAATGATGGAGAAAATATGGTACACGGCCTAAGTCACATAACCTTTATAGTGCGGGACTTGCAGTGGATGTCGGTCTTTTTATGCGAAGGATTAGGCGCAAAGGAAGTGTATGACAGCAATAAAAAGAATTATTCTTTGTCGCGCGAGAAGTATTTTCTTGTCGGAGATTTATGGATAGTTGCCATGGAGGGAGAACCTCCAACCGAAAAATCCTATCAACACGTTGCTTTCAGGGTTTCCGCTTCAGATATCCCAGAATACGAAAACCGCTTGAAAAAACTAGGAATTGAAATGAAACCGCCACGAAATCGGATCGATGGTGAGGGAAAGTCGCTATATTTCTTTGATTTCGACAACCACTTATTTGAATTGCATTCTGGAACTCTTGAAGAACGGTTGGCTTTGTACAGAGAGTAACAAACTGGAAAGAAGCACCTGAAAGCAGAAAGTTTGCCACCGGAGAAACACGGCGGAAAACAAAAGAGATGCCAACAAGTGCCTTGGACACCGACCGGGGCAGAGAAGCGCCCCGGTCGGGTCAAGGCCCGGGGGCTCCGGAGACGGTGTTTAAATGTTCACTAACTCGGCTGTTGATAAACAAGTAAACACCGTTATATATGGCACACGGTCTTTTGCGGCAAACGCGGAAAACATGGAGACATTGCCTGTTTTCCAAATACACCGGTTACTTAATATGTTGTTCTTGTATTTTCCCAATATGACAAAAGCTGGCGGCAAGACATCATAGTACAGTAGGGAGGCGCAATATGCATAAAAACAGAGATTATACTCTTGTATCTTCACCTGCGCCAACAGAATTCAGCTCTTTCCTTTCCGGCAACGATGCAATAACCCTCCTCGAATTCATCCATCAGAGTCTTTCCTGTGACACGGAAGAGGACTTTGCGAGTCTGTTCCCGAAGATGCAGAAACTGTTCCCTTTTGATTTTGCCCATGCCTTTCTGGGCTATCATGACAGCGCAAAAGGAATTGTCATGGTTGATCGTGTTAATATCAGCTTTCCCGAAGAATGGCTCTCTGAATTCATGTCCCGGAACTACTTGCAGACGGATGTCGTTGTAAGAGAGAACTTCAGACACCACAGGCTTCAATACTGGACCTACGCAAAAAAAACGTATGATATCAAATCGCTCTGCAATGATTTCGGCATGCGTGAAGGGTATTCCCACGGTTCAAGACCCACGCCTCCAGGCAAACATGGGAGCATGTTCAGCTTCTCGGGGTCATCAATGGAATGCGGCGTACGCACTGAGATAATACTTGATACCGTTACTCCCCTTCTTCACCTGGCACTCGCCCATATATTCGGCAAAAAGCAGTCATCACATATACATAAATCCGCCGTTTCCATACGGGAAAAGGAAGTACTCAACTGGCTGAAACAGGGGAAAAGCTCCTGGGATATATCGATCATCTTGGGGATAAGCGAGAGAACTGTCAATTTCCACGTTTCTAACATCATAAAAAAACTCGGTGCATCAAACAGACCGCATGCAGTTGCGGTTGCTGCCCATCTTGGGCTGGTTGACATCGATTGAGTTACCGATAGACATACAAGCTCAACAAGACGTTTCCCCTTTCATAGTCCTCACGGCATACTTATTGATCAGAATTCCATAGACGGTACAAGAGCAAGCATACACATCTATTTCAAAGGGATGACAGCCATCCCATTAATCGATTTACCTGTAAGAAGTGACAGGTGAAAAAACGGGCAACCTGTGAAATGATTGATATCGACCCGGGGGCGTCTTTACCTTTTACAGGCCCGTTCAAGAAGAGTTTGTTTAATGATAGATCGGGGAGCATCAATCAGGATGGCTGTTAGATTCAATAACAATAGCTTGGGAGGTTATTAGACATGAAAAATGCCAACAAGAGAGTATCACTTTATTAGTGTTGTGCTATCAACAATTGGTAAGGAGAAAAGTATGGTAAACAGAAAAATGGAAACTATCGGACAGGGTTCACAAAAAGCTGTAATCAATGCTCCTCTGGAATCGATCGACTTGACGAAGTGGTTCTTTACCCTCAGGGATGAGGAGTACAGGGCATGTTCGTCGGAGCATAACGGCATGGTACAGGGTTGTTTGCCGAACGGTAAGCGTGTATCTGTAAGTATTGAGACAATAGGTGGCAATTTTATCGTCAACAACTTTATTGAAGAAATCTCTCTCCGTGATCACGTATGTGGCGTATCGGATACCGTCATTTGGATCGGCGGGCCGGATCAAGTTTACATTACAACGCCGAAGGTCACATGGGAACTAAAGGTTGATTCGGTGTCAGCGCAATCGTCTATGTTGACCTGTAATGTCACGGTCCAAACGGCGGATAATGAGTTTCTCGAAATGCTTCAGAATCTTCCGAAAAGCGATTCCGACCCACTGCAGGAGCACTGGATTGCTGAGACACCCTATTTTGCCGCTGATATAGAAAAAAAGGCACAAAGGGGAATGTTCGGTAAAGGATAATCATTTTTCACCTTTACAGGTAAGGAAGGACGCGTATTTTCTGTCTGAGTCTTGGCAGGGAGAAGGGGACAGGCTGCTAGTTGCCTCTCCCCTTTTCAGCCTTTCGGGCTTTGTCCCCTATTCAATCCTTTTTCACAAAACCCGGAGGAGATGTCACCATCAAATACGCCAACCGGGCACCGTTCTGCAGCACCTTACCCCACCGTGATCAACATCGCCATTCCGCGACAGGTAAGAGGGACGCCCATAAATATATAAGTTCATTGCTGTCCAAGACACCCGGGAACTGAAATTCCGGGGTAGAAATATCAAGAAGTTAGACGGGAAAATCGTTCTATGCAAATTCAGGTTGTCGTTTTCGGGTTGCTGTCCAATTCCGGAAAACAAGTTCCATTTGTTGAACATCCGGAATCAAGGCCGGTACCTCGAACGGATTATCCAGCTACAGCCACAAGTCACGATAGGTAAAGAGGTTGTATCTGAGCATCGCCACCAAGTATGACAGCGACCAATTCATGCTCGATCGGAACTTGAGATGCTTCAGGAGCAGGATCGCAATCAATGCTGTCCAAATCTGGATGAGAAGCGCGTTCTTGCTGGTTCCGACAAAGATCTTGATCTTCAGGTTCTGCTTGATCGCCTTGAAGAAAGTCTCGATCTGCCAGCGATCCTTATAGATTGCCGCACGGTTGTCGCCCCGAAGGTGAGATGATTGGTCAGAAGAACAACAGAGCGGTTTTTCTCCTCGTCCCAAACCTCTACACGGCGGAGGCGGTGCGGGCAATCCTTTTTGTCGTAGTACCCGGTGAACTCTATGACCTGGTCTTTGAGGATATGCCGGTTTTGTGGAACGCGATGTTCCTCGATCACCCGGTAGGCGGCATTCCCTTTTTGTCGCGTGACGAAGAAAACTTCGCCATCTGTCCAGCGGGCAAGTCACCAGGAGCGTCGATCATCGCCTCCGTTCTTTAATTAACCATGCCCCGAAGAAGTTGCTGATATAAGCAACTTTGGTGGTTACTTACATAGGCAACAAGTTACTTATAAAGACAACCGGTTACCTGTATAAGCAACCAACTCCAACCGGTGAATAACAATGTTGGAAGGATGAATTGAATCGTATGGACAACACTGCGAGAATACAACTAGTAGGCGGAGTAAAGGTCGGGACATCCCTTCCCGGCGATTATAGTTTCTATGGCAATCTTTTTGAGCGACTGACCAAGGAAGTAAGGAACACGGGCGACCTGACAAGGTACCTGGCATTCAATTATCTCTCTGACGAGAATGACCCGATAACCATTCTTGGCATTGAAGTCGATAGTATCGAGAATATTCCTGATGGAATGATCGCTCTGGACCTGGACAACCACAGTCTGACTATCTTTGATGCAATGAACGGGAAGAATACCATCATTTGGAAAGAAGATGTAACCTGGCAGTGGCTAAGCAAGTCGCCTTCTGTCTGTAATCGAGGGGTAACCGGTGAATTCAGTGTACGGGTTCCTTCCGTATGGAGTGGAACCGGCGTTTCAAGCCATCGGAAATTTTCAATGACCGCGAACGCATATGTCGCACCAGGTCAGACCGGCTGTGATGACGGCATTCACCTTGTTGCCTATGACCCTGTATGGCCGAAACAGTATGTTGAGTTTTCAGGCTGGCTTCGTGGGTTCCTAGGACCTGATGTGGCGATTCGGGTCGAGCATTTTGGGAGCACCTCGATACCGGGAATGATCGCAAAGCCGATAATTGATGTACTTGTTGAAGTCCCTTCTATTTCGGTAGCGAAGCAACGGGCTCTTCCATTACTCAACAACGAACTTTGGGAGTATTGGTGGTATGGCAACCATATGACCTTTGTCAGAAGAGACAAACTAATGGGTATGCGGACTCATCATGTCCATATGATGCTTCATGGACGAGACTTTCAGGCAAAGCTTGCCTTTAGGGACCACCTCCGATCACACGCGGGAGATGCGGCACAATACGCCGCCCTTAAGCGGCAGTTAGCCGTGTGTCACCAAACAGACAGGGAGCAGTACACCGATGCAAAAGCTTCATTTGTGAATGAGATAGTGGTAAAGGTGACAAAACACTTCAAAAAAAGTCCAAACACTTCTGGGGACCCACCGTATAGTAGAGTTTAGTAGAGTGTCAGGCCAACACGGCCTGTTGCCCAAACCAGATGTTAGCAATAAAATTCTTCTGACTTAGAATCGAAGATATCAAGCTCTTTGATAAATTACGCCGTAACTCCAGCAAGCACCGGATGTAACCAGAGACAATCGGTTTAACCGCAGAAAATCGTGAAAAAGAGTTCTTTGTAGTACCTTTGCCGTCATTGCCACTGCTTTCCTTGGCTTTCCGGTTTTCCTGATCAGCACTTGGATGTTCTGGATGCTGCACACTAGGAGTTCCTGGATGCGCATCCGCCAGAGCCCTCGCCATCGTGCCTGGTCAAACCCGAATCGTGTGGCATTGGCAAATGATCGCTCCATCAGGTGTGCCGGGTTTTGATGTCCTGCTTTGCCTCGACTGACTGACTCTTCTGCCGCATGGCATTCAGTTCGTCCTGTCTCAGGTGCCTTTTTACCGTACGACCCGCTTTGTTCCTGGTGCATTGCTCGCGCAATTCGCAGACTGCGCAGACTTTCTTCGGCGCTGCATAATCACTGCTTTCCCTGTGCAGATGCAATGACTTGCGCTTGAGTGTCTGTCCGGCTGGGCAGCGGAACGTATCGCTGTGCTGGTCATATACGAACTGGTCATCCTGAAAGATGTTCAGTTTGGCGATCCGTTTGCTGTTGGCTTTCCCCATGCCCGGCATATGGGCGTTGATGCCCAAGGTGTGGCAGGCAAGGTAATTGTCGATGGTGCCGTATTTGCTGTCGGCAACCACGGTTTCCACCTTGAGGCCGGTGGCCACTTCATGCTGCTCCAGAAGCGGCAGCATCACATGCGCTTCGTTAACGGTACCGGTGGTCGCTGCACTTGCGGTAATGATTTCATTCTTACCGTCAACTGCGCGGTGCACCTGGTAGGAAAGCTTCGGCTTGCCACGGTTGACAGTGGTTGCATCCGGATCGGTACTGGAAACGTAACGGTTGTTCTTGTTCTCGTAGTTCGCAGGCGGTTCAGGCTGTTCCGTCAAACGGGCTTCCAGTTTCTTGTAGTTTTTGTGGAGCTGGCCTTTCAGGCTTTTCGTATCAATGACAGAGTTGTTGGAGGCATTGGCATCGACCAAGCTGGAATCGACAAAAACTTTGCTGCCGTCAACCAGACCAGCCTGGACACATTGCAGTATGATTCGCTCGAAAAAGCTTTGAAAAACGGCAACACCCCATTTCTTCCTGGCTTTGGATAAGACGCTGTGGTTCGGGATGGTCGTGTCGAGATCGTATCCCAGGAACCAGAGCCAATCCATCCGCTCCGGAACTGTATCCATCAGGTCCCTTTCCGAGCGGACATTGTAGAAAACCAGAAGAAGCATCAGTTTCAGTATAACCGGCGGGGGAACAGATTCGTTGCCGTTGTTGCCGTAGCAGCTTTGTACTTCAGTATAGGCAAAATCGAAGTCGATAAGCTCGTTGACTTTGCGCAGGGGATGATTGCTCCTGATTCTCTGGTCAAGGTTAACACCGTAATGAAACAGGTTGTTCTGGGGTTGCTCTTGCCTTCCCATCATAGCGATTCTCCAGGTTGCTAAAGATGGGCAATGTTAACATATTCAGCTAGTTAGCGCTATGTTTGTCTTGATTTTGGCAACAGGCCGTTGAGACCTGACCCCTGAGGATTATTGTCATAACATTCCACAAATTTTCCTCTCCTTCTGTATCACGCGAGGAAGTGCCCTTTCCGTTTAGCCGACTCAGAAACAGTCGAATAGAAAGGATGTCCCCAAGGAATCTCTATCACCCGGAATTCCGGCTGGAAACTACATATCAAGCACCCAATCCTTGCCCTGTTTTTTCACCCCGTCTTTCATCGCATTGAGGAACCCGGATCTGAGCTTGTCGCTCAGGAGGGCCTTCTTTACCGGTGGAAGCCTGAGAAACGCACCGACAAAGGCACGCATGAACTTCTGGTCGATCCTGCCAGGATCGGCGAATATCTGGTTCTGCAATGTGCCCTTTTCCAGGCACTGCAGCATGATACGTTCGAAGGTGGTCTCGGGGTGGATCACGCTCTGCTCGCGCTTTGCCAGCTTTAACGATCCATTGGGGCATTTCAGGGCGCATACGCCGCAGCCGAGACAGATTTCCGTATTCACCCCGGCGTCCTGTTTCCTTTTCTTTTCCAGTTGTCCCGCGGCAGACATGGTAATGGCATTGATTGGGCAGGCCTTGGCGCATTTTCCGCAGCCTGTACAGGTCTCATCATTGATCTCGGCGAGCAAGCTGGACGTAACGATTATGTTCGGATAGCCATAGTGGCTGATCCCCTTAAGGAGGTTGCAGCAGCATCCGCAGCAGTGGCAGACGAACTTCATGTTTTTTTGGACATTGTCGGCAGTCAGCACCAGCCCGGTTTCCCTTGACCGCGCAAAGTGCTCCTCCATCTCGCTCCTACTGACTTCCCGCGCCAGATTATGCCTGATCATCATTTCCGCCGCATAACCGAATTGGGAGCATGATTCAAGTGGAACGTCACAGCTTTTTTCTCCCAGATGCATCTTTTCGTGACGGCAGCTGCAGAGCCCGATGGAGAATTTATCGGCTTGCGCGATGAGCATCGAGGCCTTCTCATAATCCAGAACCTCGGAAAATTCCGACTGTTTTACGGCTTCTTCGTACGGCAACGCCCGGAAGATCGAAAACTGTTCACCCTGTCCGAAGTTTGCGGCAAAAAAAGAACGATCCATGTACTCGCTAAGAAGTTTCGCCCATTCCTTTGTGTTCAGATTGGGTCCAACCCTCATCATGGTGAACTCGAAGATTCCGACAACAAGGGGAGAGGGGGCGAAATGGTAGGCATCGTTTATCCATATATCCAGAACAAGACCCTTTTGTGTCAGGCCATCAAGGATGTGACGCAGTGCGGTCCTTTTGTAGCCGGTAACCTTCTCCAACTGCTCGATGGTGGCCAGACCGTACGGCATTTTAATCACTACTTCGGCTTCCGCGGGGGTATAAAGCTCCTTCAGAACCGCGTGCAGCTTGTCGTTCCAGGGAGCCCTCGTCTCCATCCCGTCGATTTTTATGCCAAGCTTGCGAAAAACGTCCTTTCCCACCAGATGTCCCATTCCGGGCCTCCTCAATCGCGTTATTCCGTCGTCAAAACAGGCTGTTAACAGGCAGTAGAAATAGTTGCCCGTGATTAATGCTCAGAATTGCATAACAAGCGCAAATTTCCTCCTGTAAGAAATTACAGGGAGAGGCGTGTATGAACCTCATCCGCATGCCAGAATAGGGGTAACCCCAATATCAGATGCTTGGTATTGGAACTGCATTTGTGCAAAGTGTTCTGGACAGAGCAGATAGCAAAAATATTTCCGTGACGCTCTTTGTTCTGAAAGGTGCCCGTGCCAAATCCCTGTATGAACGTATGGGATTTTCCGTTACGGGAGAAAACAGCTTCAAGTACACGATGCGCCGACTTCCTAACAGCGGATAAAAGAGAGGGGATGAGACCTCTTAACTTGCGCTTATCGGTTTCGTTGCAATTTTCAGTTCAGGCAACTTGAGACCGGGGCGCTGGCTTAGTCGTAAAGCATCGCCAGGGCAGCAACATCCCGGTCCGGGCTTTATAGGCTTCCCATTCCGGGTACCGCGAGAGAGAAGATTCAATCATCAGCATATTGACTAAGAATAACGTCGTCCAGAAATAAGCCAGGATGGCCCATGGTATCCAGTTTTGCACCAGCAGCGCATAGGCGGCGTAGAGCATCATCTCGCCCAGATAATTTGGATGTCGCACATATTTGAACATCCCTTCTGTAATCAGACCCCGCCGATACTTGAGAGTGAAACGTTTCTGGCAATCCGACGCAAACATGGTCGTCAGGCCCACGGTGAAGAGAGCGATGCAAAAAGCAATGAGCCAAGTGGGCGGCGCGGGACGATTGAGCCCCAGCACATCGGAAATCAACAGATAGGGAGCCACCCAGTACGCCGCCAGCAATATAAAAACCGATCCAGCACCGCCGAAAGTAATCCTGGTCTCCCACTTCGGATCGCGAAAGGTAACGTGTTTCAGCAGCCAGCAGAAACCGTAGCTGCCGTGAAGGGCCATATACACCCACGCAGCTGTAGAGTAGTTATTGAACCAGATCATTAACAGTGCAACGACAAATACTGTCAGGAACTTATGCATGTTAATCACCCATGCCATTTTGATCAACTTGGGCCCGCCAAGGAAATCTTGTCCGAGATAGGTATAGAAAGAGTTAATCGTCCGTACCCAATGCGGCGCTTCCAGCTTTTCGACTGTTGCCATTTCTGCTCTCCTCTCAAAGAATACCATGCATGAACAAACGTCCAATGGTTTTGCACCACTCGTAACGTGGTTTTAACAGTCACATACAGGGGCTGACCTGGAACCTGGGGTTATGCATAATGCCATTGGAATATAGGTGATTCCATTGATGGTTTGGGATGGGCCGATTGGTAAAAAGCCAAGACGCTGATAGCTGATCTCGGCATAAGGTGAAGAATTGGCAGTGATTTGCCGTATCCCGGGCGTTCTTCTACTGCACTCCTGGATAGCCATGGTGAGGAGATTTTTTGCCGTCCTGATCATGATATTCCATCGCTTCGCGAACAACGCGAAAGAAATTACTACAATTTCCGACTCCGGCAATAGAGAGCCTGACAATACCGTCAATCCTCATGCAGTCCTCGTCACCCTAAGGTACTGCAAAATCCCCTTTACAGCATCGCTGTCTCTTCCACCACCATCATGGATGTCCGCGCCATATCAAAGCAGTTAGCGGCATCGGCGGTTGCCGCTTGCCCTTCTGGCGACAACAATGCGTTCTGCATACTGTCCACGGATTTGAACCAAAGCTCTGCCAACCCGTCACAAAGTGGGGGAAAAGGAAGTGCAACCGGAACCTGATTCCCCAGCACATACCTGCACAGTCCTGGTACCTTTGCCACCAATGGTCCATGGGTGTTGCGCCAATATTTCCGGAACGCCTCTTCACTGAGATCAGGGTGCTTGTGGAGGAAAAATACTAACTTGAACATTCTTTTTCTCCTTCTATTTCGTACCAGGGCTGTTGAACGAAGAAAACTCCTACAGATGCTTCTGCAACGATGCGATTTCTCTCCTTTCCTGAAATACTGATTCTTGTTTGAATGGACTCTACTTGACTAAAGGACCACACTGATTTCGGTCCAGATTTGCATATCAAGCGCAAGTTTTCACCTGTAAGAAGTTACAGGGGAATACTTGCATGAACCTCATCTGTATGCCGGAATAAAACGGGAGGGGCATTCTAAAGGGGGTAAAAAAGGAAAGAAATTTTCTTTCAGGCAATTTCAATCAGGCCGAGACGGAGCGCAATCGCCAAGGCTTGAGGTCTGTTTACGGCTTCGAGTTTCTCCATGATGTTGTACACATGGTAATTTACTGTTCTCTCGCTTATGCCCAGAATGGCCGAGATATCCCAGGAGCTTTTCCCCTGTTTCAGCCAGTTGAGCACATCCTTTTCCCGTGTGGAAAGCACGACATTGTGCATCTCCGGCTTCCTATTAGAAAAAATATGGGAGAGTGCAAGATGGAGATGGGGAACTGCAAACTCCAGTATTGCCTCAGTGCGGCTGCTATGTTCCATCGATGAACCTGAAAAACAGAACATACTGCCATCCTGGCCCCCGAACAAGGGGCTTGACCCATGAGCATAGCCCTCCCTGATCCCGAAATCCAGGCAGAGTGATTTAATTTCGGGTAACTGCCGGGTTTGTTTCCAGGTTTCGGTCATATATTGAGGCTTGTAAGTCTCGAAATTCTGTTTTGAGAGCGCACTTTTCTGGTGATAGTTTCTCGAAAAGTACTCGCTGACCCATTCTTCGGGAAAGCTGATATTTATACCATGAAGAATTACAGGTCCTTTGCCGCTGCCATGGAAGCCCAACATGGCGCTTGCAAACTCAAAAGGAAACAACTCCTTAATCTTTAGGGAAAGATTTATGAAATCCGCCTCCGTGTTACAGGAAATACTTTTGTGGATGATTTCGAGGAGCGTAATGGCATCATTGTTTGAAAGGCAGGAAATGAGCTCAGAGGGTTCGGATGGTGAAAGGATAATTCCATTTTTTTCCAAAACCATGGTGCTCCTCTTCGCTGAACAATGTTGTTCTCACTGACTGCTGTGGTAAGCTTTGAACCGGAACCACCCTCTTTTTCATTGTCTTAACAAAATTGACTCAGCAAGCTACTGCAGTATGATATACAGGTATTTATTAGAAGAGTCTATTTCAATTATCAGTCGATTACAAATTGGGCGCATAAACTCGAATCTTTTGGTCAGTCACTTAGAGTATTAACGTCCTTGAAATTTACTGGCAGAGGGGTCACCCACCTATGACAGCGAAAGAAAACGGATAACAAATAGAATATGAGGACAGCCTGAGGAGGAGTAAGTGGGAAGGCCGTTGCGGATAACGTATCCCGGAGCGCATTATCATGTTACTTCACGAGGTAATGAGCAAAAGGACATATACAAAAGCCGTCGAGACCAGGAGCAATTCCTGTCTTACCTGGAATCGTCAGTCACCCGCTATGGGGCAATAATCATTTGGAGGAAGGGAATCTGAGTTTCTTGTGTGTTCCGTGCGCCAATAGTTCTGTTAGTTTTGATTATTACTTGGAAATGAGTGATGTTGAAAAAGCTGAATACCGGAAGAAAGGAACTATCTTCCTTTCAGATTTTGCATCTCGAATACAGAATTCGAGTCCCAAGTTCAAAGATTTTACTAAAAGAAGAATTGCGAAGATGTTAAGAAAAGAATAGACGATGAGATCGATATTTCCGGCAAGAGAACCATGCTCTGAGTATTGAACCAAGGATAGATGCGGTCCCAGCCATTAAGAAGAAGCATAAAGTTGATGGGTGCCCAACAAGACCAGTAGACCCGGCCGCGAAGCCATTCGGAACATTACGTATCATGGATGTCCCGGTTTTACCTACCTGATTTACGACTGGAATCTACCCAGTATAAAGGAAACAGGAATGATACTACTCAGATTTACGTACGCGGCTATAGTATTGGTTACCTTTCTTTTTATTTCAGCATGCGGTAAAGACAACAGCGCCACTTTACCGGTATTCGCAGAAGAGACGGATTCGGCTAAAAAGAATTCCACTGAAATAGGGGTAGGATATTTTCCTCTCAACCCGCTTCTTGACAGCGATTCCGCCGCAACCCTGGTTGCACGGACGGCGACTGTTGCGTATTTTCAACGACACTGGCAAGAATCCTTGAATCTGCATGGAAGGAGCTTTGTTGATTCGCTCCGCTCGGACATAGCAGCAGCTCGTCATCGGGGTCTGAAAATCTATATTGCCCTGGAAACGCTGTCGACCTATCGCGATTCCATTAATTTGCCGCAGGGACTCTCCGGAGATTTTCGTGCAGCGGAGGTCCGTAAAGAATACCTGCGCACCGTGGAAGAAGCGGCAACGGCTTTTCAACCGGACTACTTCATTCTCAATGTCGAAGCAAATATGTACCGGGCTTCAAACCCGGAAGATTACTCGGCGTACAGAGAACTCTACAAAACTGCATATGAGCGGGTAAAAATCTTGAGTCCTTCGACCAAGGTTTCCGTTAGCTTGCTGTATAACGACTGGAACGGCAGAAATTGCTTCGACGCGGAAGATCTGGATACGTTTACGCGGGACGCCCGTGAATATGCGGGATTTCAGGACATAACGGCGGTATCCGTTTATCCGTATTGCTATTTCGACCCGGACAACATACCCATAGATTTTCTGGAAAGGGTGGCAACGGTAAGTGAAAAAGCGCTCTTCGTGTCGGAAACGGCCTGGCCGAGCACCTCATTTCCAATCAACGACTCTCTGGCATTCTCCAGCGACCCTGAAACCCAGGCACGCTATATTGAACGCCTCGCGGAAATGAGCGATTTCGCCCTCGGCCGTAGTCAAGCAATCGAGGCAGTCAACTATACGGCGTTGATCGATCCGAATGAGGAAACGTGTGCGGCAATCGAGGAAATGCTTCCCGCATTGTCGTACTACTGCACCTTGGGGCTGGTCGATGGGGCGGGAAATCCGAAGCCCGCTTATTATCAAATGGAAACCTGGAAGCAGAAACTGACGGCTGAATAGTCGCCATCAGCAGGGTTTGGCTCACAGGGCTTGAGAAACAAGGCTTAAAAAAATCACCTTTCGGGGCGTCGCGTCAGGCTGTTTCGACCCTGTTGCGCCCGCCTTCCTTGGCCCTGTACAGGGCGGCATCAGCACGGGATATCGTTTTTTTCACCGGCTCTCCCGCGATCCTCTCGGCAACCCCGGCACTGATGCTGATGCGCACCTCCTGCCCTTCCGTGCCGTACGGCAACATCATGTCGAGAGCCATGCCGCGCAACCTTTCAGCCAAGATGCCCGCGGCTTTGCTCGTCGTATCCGGCGCCACCACGAGGAACTCCTCGCCGCCGTAGCGGCAGGGGATATCATAGTGCCGCACGGTTTGCAGGAGCCTGGCGGACAGTTCCTTCAGCACATCGTCGCCCATGTCGTGGCCGTACGTGTCGTTCAGCTTCTTGAAGTGGTCGATGTCGAACATGATGATGGAAAGCGGAGCGCCTTGCCGATCCGTACGCGACACCTCAGCTTCCAGCCGCGCGAACATTTCGCGGCGATTGAACAGCCCTGTCAGAAAATCGCGGCTCGCCATCTCCACGAGCATCTGTTCGGCCGACTTCAGGTCCTTGATGAAGACGTGCGAGATGAAATAGATCAGGGCGAACAGGATGGCCACGATCCCTGCCGCGGAAAGAAAGAGCAGGAAGTTGTTTCTCTTGAGCTGCTTCATCATGTCACCAGCCATGATGGAGACGCTGATGCCGCCGCGAATGTCGCCGATGCGATATCCCTGGGAGCCGTGGCATTTCAGGCAGGGCTTCTCCGTCACCAACGGCGCCATGTAACGGTACAGCACCTCGTTGCCGTGCTGTTCGTAGTCGAAATACTCCTTCGCCCCCTGCTCGAATCGGGCCAGTGCCGTGCGTTCGAAGGGGCCCGGTGCGTTTTGCGGGTTAAGCGGCTTGAGGCTCGTTATCTTAAATCGGAACAGCCCCATTTCGACCGCCAGTTCCGACATCTCCCGAGTCATGAGCGCCGGGTTCTTGAGCGTGTACCGATCACCCTCCTGATCCGTGACGACAACCTTCAGGCCAGGTATCTTCAGGAGGTAGGGGTTGGTCTTCACGCCAGGCCCCATTTTGACATACACCCCACCGTGATTCGCAGCCCATTTGCGGGCAATGACCACCTCCTGGAAGAACGCCACCCCCTGCTGATGCAACTGGTTTTCGATGAGCTCGCCGGCCTTGTAGCTGAATCCCCAGAAAACCGAAAGGACCACGAGGCAGAAGATCAAAAAGATCCCGTACAGGTATTTGCGGACGAACCGTGAACTGCCGGCTGTTAGTTCCGTGGGGCGAGTATGCGGTTGCATCGGCATTCCTCCTGAGGCCGGTATGCTACCACTTTGTAAAGTAAACGTAAATAGGCGTGGAGAGTAGCTGGTGTCGGTAATTCCGAAAGGTAGTAACGCTGACAGGGGAAATGAGGAACATCGGAAAATGGGAATATATTTACATTTATTACCGAATGCTGTAGGAATTTAATTAAATAGTTCAGAAAGCCACAGGTTCTGCCGATGTGACAATAAGTGACTTTGCCGTTCCGACGAAAAAAGCACCATTGCCTTCCCAGGGAAAGACCCGAAGTCCGAACAACGGGAGAGGAAATGCCATGCGTGAGATGCAAAGGTTGATATTCATGGGAGGGCACGCTCTATAGCGAAATTTTTGCCTTTCCGTTTTTACCTCTTTTCGGGAGCGGATAACGCCATTATCAGAGTACATAAGGAGGAAAGTCTTGTATGGTTAGGTTCAATTTCTCGGTTGCGACAAGGTTATTTCTTGCATGCGCGTTGCTGTTTTCAACTGCTTGCTCCTCGGGGTCTTCCTCCGCAACCTATCAGAAAACCGTGCCTATAGGCGTGTTGGCGCCCCTCACCGGCGATCTGCGCGAAAAAGGGGAAGGAATCGTGGCGGCTCTGGACGTCGGACTTCCCCAGGTTAACCGTCGCCTTGCCGCGGAAGACGAGGATTTCAGGATCAGACTTGTGGTGAAGGATACCGCCTCCGATCCCGCTACCGCCCGAACCGCTCTTTCGTCCCTGCGGTCGGAAGGGGTCAGGATAGTAATCGGGCCGGTTTCCAGCGCCGAGTGTGAAGAACTCCTTCCCGTGGCGGATTCGCTGGGGATGATTATGATAAGTCCGGGGAGCACCGCGTCTTCTCTGGCCATAGCCGATGACAACCTGTTTCGCGTGACTCCCGACGACAGCAATCAGGGGCAGGGGACCGCGGCTCTCATGTGGGAGAAGGGATTCAAGGCCATGGTACCGCTCTGGCGAGGCGATGTCTGGGGTGACGATCTTGAGAAAAGCATCGGCAATGCCTTTCAGGGCCTTGGAGGCGCAGTTCTGTCTGGAGCTCGATTTGCCCCGGGTTCCGTGGATTATACCGCCCAATTGGATGCTGTCGCGAATCAGGTTGCCGATGCCCTGGCGACATATGGGGAAGGAAACGTGGCGGTAGTCCTAATTTCGTATCCCACTGAGGCCGTGCCCCTTCTCACCGGCGCCGCAACACGGCCGTCTCTGGCAAAGGCCGGCTGGTTCGGGAGCGATGGTATAACCCTGTCGTCTGTTGTTACCGCATCGGCTGAGGCTTCGGCGTTTGCTGCGCAAACCAAGCTGCTTTCCCCGATTTTCAGTCGGGAGGATGTTGTTCTTCCTCTTAAACGCATTGTACTCAACGACAGGGTTCTGCGGGAGAAGATTTCCATGAAGCTCGGTCACCCTGCCGAAACGACGGCTTTAGGCGCCTGGGACGCTCTCTGGTTGGCCGCCAGGGCGTATACGGACAGCGGTGAGGAAAAAGACGCGGCAGCGCTTAAAACGGCCCTCAGGGCCGCGGCGTTCGATAGCGTAGGCTTGTGTGGCGCCCTTTCTTTTAATGATGCCGGAGACATGCAAGAAGGCAACTACGGATATTACGGGGTAAAGGCGAAAAACGCCGCGTATGTCTGGGAGTTAAGAGCGGCCTATCAGTTCGAATTAGTGCCCACCCCGAAAATTGTCGACGTTACCGAACCGACGCTGAAGGGACTTGATCCTCCGTCGGAGGAGGTTAAGATCGGCGCGTTATTGAGCCTTACCGGTGGCCAGTCATATGCGGGGCGTTCGGTCAGGTCCGGGCTGAATGCGGCGCTTGAGGAGATCAACCGTTACTTTTCCATGTACGGCTATCCCGTTAAACTCTCCCTTGAAATAATTGATACGGGTACCGATCCGGAAAGGGCGTTGTCGGGTTTTAACACCCTTGCGGACAAGGGTATCAAATTTATCGTGGGACCGCTTTCAAGCGCTGAGTGCCTGAGGGTGTTGCCGCCCGCAAACACCAGGGGCGTGGTTCTCGTCAGCCCTTCGAGCAACGCCATGCAACTGGCCGTGCCGAACGACAATCTGCTTCGCTTCGTGCCGAGCACCGCCCATGAAGCTGCGGGCATTGCCCTCCTTCTCCATGAACAGGGAATAGATTCCCTGGCAATTATGGCCCGGGATGATATCTGGGGCGCCGATCTGGCCGAACATGTCGGCCAGGAGTTCCAGGCGACCGGCGGCACGGTGCTTGATACCGTGACGTATTCCACTACTGCCGGCAGCTATACGACCGAATTAACCAGGTTGTCGAATGCCCTCGCAGGAGCGGCAACGCAAAACAAGGCGCTCCTTGTTGCTTCCTTTGACGAAATAACGGAAATAATCCAACAGGCTTCTGCATTTCCCGCCCTGGCTACGGCCAGATGGTACGGCGGAGACGGTTCGGCCCGGAACGAAAAGCTCGCCGCTACTTCCGAAGCGGCCGCTTATGCCGCGGCCCGCGGATTTACCTGCCCGGTGGAGAGTTTTTTCAGTAAACATGCGAACCAGAAAAATTCGATCCCCAAACTGGTGGTCATGGACGATATCGAAGAGGCCTATGGCGGCACTCCCCATCTGCATGCTTATTCCGGCTGGGATTCCCTCTGGATTATGGCCATAACTCTTATGGACAGTGAGTGGTCCTCAAATCCGACGCTCCTGAGGCAGGGCGTGATAAGCGCTTCGGATAGCTACATCGGTATGAGCAATTTCATGGGGTTGGATGATAACGGAGACCGAAAGTACGGGGACTATGCCTTTTACACTCTGACAGGGGGCAATACCGGATATCAGTGGGATCTGTTCGCGACCTACCATTTCCACCCGGTTCTGTATCTGCCACCGAGGTTAACCTATCCGTAGGCTCAGGAATGTCGGCTTGTTCTGTTGAGTAAAAAAATATGTGCGCAAGGGGGAAGGTCTGCAAAACGGCAATAAGCAGATAATTTGCACCTTTGCAGACCTGTTTAAATGCATAAGCAAGAGCAGTTGAAGTGGTAACCTCCTGGTGGCACAGAAGCTTGTAGAAACAAGCGGCTGGATCGACATCGTCGTCCAGAGGCTTAGGGAAACCAATGGGGTCAGGTCGCAACAATCAATATTTTTTGTCAATTGTTGAGACCTGATAATCATATAAAAGGCACCTCCCGGCATAGTAAGGAAAGACTTCCTGATATGCTTTTTAAAGAGACCAATCTTTAATAATCAGGAGGCGCCCGATGAAACTGTACTCTGGAATTGATCTACATTCAAGCAACAGCTATTTGGCAATTATTGATGACGGCGGCAAGCGTATCTTCAAGGAGAAGCTCCCGAACGAAATTGCCACGATCACCGACAGGCTCTCTCTGTACAGCGGCACCCTTGAAGGTGTTGTGGTTGAATCAACCTACAACTGGTATTGGCTTGTCGATGGGCTGATGGCTGAAGGCTTCGCCGTACACCTGGCGAATCCTTCAGCCATCCAGAAATATAGCGGCCTCAAGCATGCCGATGACAAACATGACGCATTCTGGTTGGCCGAGATGCTGAGACTGGATATTCTGCCGACCGGCTACATCTATCCGAAAGACGAACGACCATTGCGCGATCTGCTCAGAAAACGGTGCCATTTGGTTTCGTTGAGATCGTCGTTGCTTATCAGCCTCCAGAACATCATCACCCGTAACTGCGGTATGAAGATAAAAACCAACGACATCAAGCGCCTTCGTGAGAACCGTGTCCATCCGTTACTGGCCGACAACGAAGATTTGGCCCTTGCCGGCCAAGTGAGCAAGGATTCCATCGACTTTCTGACCAGGCAGATACGGTCCATTGAGACGTTCATCGAAAAGAAGGTCGAACTCAAGGATGGCTACAAAAACCTCGTTACGATTTGCGGAATCGGCAAGATCCTGGGTCTGACCATCATGCTTGAAAGCGGGCCAATGGAACGTTTCGAGAAGGTTGGCAACTATGCATCATACTGCCGGGTCGTCTCGTCACACTGAACCAGCAACGGCAAGTCCAAGGGCAAAGGGAATAAGAAGAACGGCAACAAGTACCTTTCCTGGGCATTCTCCGAAGCAGCGGAACTTGCCAGGCGTTTCGACGACAGGGCCAGGGCTTACTATAACCGTAAACTGAGATAGACCAATTTCATGGTAGCGCACGCGGCATTGGCTCACAAACTGGCGCGGGCAGCGTACTACGTCATGCGGGATCACGTCGAGTTCGTGCCTGAGAAAATATTCGCCTAGGAACTGGCTGGAGCGGGGAACCCGCATTGGGGTTGGCAGAACCACGAGGCCTGATTGGCAACCGCTCCACCCAGAATATATATCAGGTATCGACGTCTTTACTGCCCACGCCGTGAGCCACCAAGGGGCTGGTTAACAACCATGTGACCTGAAACAACCAATTGGACACGGCTTGGAACCGAAGGTTTTCTGGTCCGCGAAATACGGAAAGGGCTGTTGAACTTCCACTACTTCAGCAACAAGCCTTGATCCTGATGGGTGACTGGTGCAGCTAAAGCTGACATCTAAAAGAAAAAGAAATAGCGGCAATGGTTACGATCTCGATGGCTGAAAAGCAAGGCTGAGAATACTCATTTTCATGCATAGGGGAAGTCTTTGCCGTTGACAGCAGCCTTTTAATGGGTGACCCCTTTATGATGGTGCGCATCCCCCTGCTCAAAGACTACCACAACCACCCCTACCTGTATGCCGCCCTGGCCGCATGCCTCGACATCAGCGCTGTCACCCGGAAACAGGACGCCCTTTCCCTTATCGTGGAGAGGTTCGCATCGGACGATTTCGTCATGGTCATCGGCTGGTACGACAGCAGCTTTACCTTTGCACCGGACGAGCTCGACCATCTGCCGCCCCTGGTGGTTTTCAACATCTCCCTGCATGCCATGTTCATGAACAAGGCGGCCCGTGAAAGGGTCGCAGCCCATTTCCCCGAGGTGACAGACAAGTACCGGAAAGAGGGTTGGCTGGAGAGGAACGTCCCCCGGGTCCTCGGCTTTATCCTGGAGACAAAGCCCTGCGGCGCGGACGGACTGCGCTCCTTTTACGCCGGCCTGGCGCGGCAGGGCGTCTGGTACGCGGAAGAG
>JAQUHN010000174.1 GCA_028683555.1 Geobacteraceae bacterium
GCCGGCCTCATGGGGATGATTGATCCGCCCCGCACCGAAGCCCTTGACGCTATCCGTGTCTGTCATGGGTCGGGCATCACGGTAAAGATGATAACCGGAGACCATCCGGTTACGGCCGAAGCCATCGGTCGGCAGCTCGGCCTGTTGACGGCTGCGCAGCAACCAGTGCAGGGACGGGAACTGGATGGTCTTACGGACGTGCAGCTGAGGACCGTGGCGCTGGGCACCAACGTGTTCGCCCGGGTAGCTCCCGAGCACAAGCTCGCCCTGGTTCGGGCGCTGCAGGAAGAAGGCAACGTGGTGGCCATGACCGGCGACGGCGTCAACGATGCCCCGGCCCTGAAACGGGCCGACATCGGGGTTGCCATGGGCATTACCGGCAGCTCGGTATCCAAGGAGGCGGCCAAGGTTGTGCTGATGGACGATAATTTTTCCTCCATAGCTGCGGCAGTCGAAGAGGGGCGTCGGGTCTACGACAATCTGATCAAGTCGCTGGCCTTTGTGCTGCCGACCAACCTGGCGCTGGCCGCCATTCTCTCGGTAGCCATGTTCTTTTTTCCCACGGTTACCGTGGAGGGCGCGAATGTCCTGCTCTTGGCCATGTCGCCGACCCAGATCCTCTGGATCAACCTGGTGGCGAGCGTAACCCTTTCCATCCCGCTGGCCTTCGAGACACTGGAACCGAACGCCATGAAACGTCCGCCGCGGCCTGCCGGTGAACCGGTCTTTTCACGATTCCTGCTCTACCGGCTTATTACGGTGGCGGCACTCATGACCGCCGGCGGATGTGGTCTGTTCCTGTGGGAGTATTTCCGCATTGCCGGACCCGAGCCCGTGACAATGGCCCATCATGCTCGGGCCCTTGCCGAGGCACAGACCATCTGCGTGACCGTGGTTACGTTTTCTCAGATTTTCTACCTGCTCAATTGCCGTTCGTTGCGCAATTCGTTTTTTTCTCTCGGTGTTTTTTCCAACCCCTCGGTGTTCATGGGGATCGGCGTGCTCTTGCTGCTCCATGCCTGTTTCATCTACCTGCCGCCACTCCAGGCACTGTTCGGTTCGGCGGCACTCGACGCCCGGGCCTGGCTGGTGGCAATTCTGGCAGGTGCGATCGTGCTGCCGGTGATTTCGGTGGAGAAGTGGGTCATGCGGCGATCTGCACGTTGAGATACGTGCGCGTCGAAAAGGTTGGACTCTGCTCGCAGCAACAATCATATTTTAATTGCCACGATGTTTTTTTAGTTCAGAAAAGATACCCTTGAATGGAGCGGTGTTTCCTGGTTATGCAGCGGAGTTGCTTTACGCTACGAGTCGGGAAAACATGCTGACAGTTTTCGTTGCAAGAAGATACCTGCTTCCCAGTGCTCAGATCAGTCGGCGCTGGGAAGCCATGCTGTTAAGGCCATATCCGAAGATGACAGTGCCCTTTCATTTTCACCTGTCGGTATCGTTCTCGTAAAAAATTTCCTGGAAAGTTCGAAGCTCGTTTGCACCGAGAGCCAAGAATCAAGGGTTTGAATCAAACCTCTGCTCATCATCTTGGCGGGTACAGTCAATTTGTATATCGTTTCGTTCCCGGCGATGCCAGTACATTTTTTGGGGCTGGTGATGGAATCGCGGGCATCTGCACCATGGTAGCCTTGAAAGAGCAAGGCAAAGAGCTCACTTATGAAACTGTTCCTGTTCTTCACCTGTTTTTTTTGCGGACTGTTCGCTTCGGCTCCGCTGCGCGCACAGGAGAAATTGCTGATATGTACCAATAATTACGAACCATACTACGGAGAGACGATGCCGGATTTCGGACCCGTCATCAAGATCACCTCTCATCATCTTTCTTATCCTGGCATCCATAGTTTGCGTAACAGGTATCCTTATCCGTGCTACTTTGCGTCGCCCGCTTGAGGGCCTGACAAAAATCGCCGACCGCTATGCGTCTGGCTTATACAATACCGAAGGATGTCCTCTTCCTTACCGGGAATTTCAACCATTCGGCGGGGCGCTATCGAAGATGGCGGCCAGAATAGATGAACAGATACGTATTGCCAGAGAAGCCGAGTTGAAGTATCGGGGAATCTTTGAAAATACAACGGAGGGTATATTTCTTACTAGCTGCGAAGGACGCTTTCTTTTGGCCAATCCCGCCATCGCCAGAATCCTGGGCTATGACGCACCCGAAGAGCTTGTTGCGAGCGTGACTGACATCTCACGGCAGCTGTATGTCAATCACGATGACCGCGAAAAAATCTTTTCGAAACTATTAGCGCATAACGGTGTGACTGAATGCGAGCTGAAATTCTATCGGAAAGATAAACAGCAGATATGGGTGCTGTTGCGCATCCGTCTGATTCGTGACGAAAAGGGCGCCCCGCTTCATCTGGAAGGGTTGCTGACCGACATAACCGATCGCAAGCGAGCAGAGGAAGCCCTGCAGCAAGCCTACAAATCCCTCGAACAAAAAGTAGCGGAGCGGACTGCCGCAAACCAACAGCTTCAGGAAGCTCTCGCCGAACGGGAAGTCTTGCTGAAAGAGATCCACCACCGGGTAAAGAACAATCTGCAAATCATCGCCAGCCTCCTTGACCTGCAAACTGACGCCATTATCGATGATCATACCAGGGGCTATTTCTTGGAGAGCCGGAACCGAATCCAGGCAATGGCGATGATTCATGAAATGCTTTATCAGACCAATGACTTGGTAGTGATTGATTTGGCCAGATACCTTGAAAGACTGACGTCAAGCTTGCTTCCGCTCTATGTGTCTGAGGGAAGGATCTCACTGCTCTTTGAGTTACGTGAGGTAGCCATCGGACTCGATGAGGCCATACCCTGCGGCCTGATAGTCAATGAGCTGGTCTCGAATTGTTTGAAATACGCCTTCCCTGACGGTCGACAAGGCACCTTGAAAGTTGGTCTGAATGCCGCAGATGATGGCATGGTAACGCTTACCGTCGAAGATGATGGCGTCGGCCTGCCACAAGTCCTTGATTTCAAAGAGGTCGAGACGCTGGGATTACAGCTGGTAAACCTACTCGTAAAGCAGCTATGGGGAACAATCGAGCTGACTGGCTCGCCTGGCGCGCTCTTCAAAATCCGTTTTCCGAAACACCAGGCAAACCTGTAAAAGTCCTGCCTCATCCAGGCAGTTAGTGATCCACAGCGGAAAACAAGAAACTCGTTAGCTCAGATGCATATCGGCTCTTTCCAGTGACCAGATCCATCGGCGCTGGGGAGCCAAATAGCAATTTACCCTCGCATTCCAGAAAGGGTGTTTGCGGTCTGCTCGGCTCTGTCAGCCGCCCTCTGAGCAATTGCCATTACTTTTCCGGAGGAAACATTTTGTAACCTTTCAAGTTCCCTTTCCCACAATATTCTGCCCGGGCTTGCGGCGTTTTTCTTTTCGGCCGGCAGCTGAGAATTGCCGGTCCCGATCTTTCGCATGTTGGTCACTCCTTGGTTTTGATCCGGCAATTGCTGTATAGACAGCCATGTGACGATGTGCAAAAAAACAGGCGCCCCTTATGTAGGGGCGCCTGCTGTAAAGAAACGCTCATTTTGGGCATTGGAAATGGAGGCGTTTCCTGGGAGAAATCTTTGTTGCCACTAGAAGTTCCAGAACTCGTCAATTTCTTCGCCGGTGAAGTCCCATACGGCATTGTGCGGTGGAATCTCCTCTTCGAAGAATTCGGGGAGACGATCATCCTTGTTTGTTAAACCTGCAGCAAGGTTGAAATTGTGTTCGGTTTTCAGAATGGACTTGCCAAACTCGACAACGTCTTCAGCAGTTAGATTGCATCCGTAACGGGCATTGATCATTTCGTAGATGGCAGTGAAACACTCGGGAATATCGAGGGCCGGAAATGCGACAAAGATACAAAGACCGCAACTGTCGACGGCTGCGGTAGCAATCTGCAAGTTGCGGGAAAGCACCACTTGGCCTTCTTTTGACAGCGGATCGACGAAACCGCCGACTTTCAGGATGTTGGTGGCGATGGTGTAGCCGGACGTATGGTCGGCACCCATGGTTGTGGTGGCATAGGTAATACCGATACCTTTGACGGAGCGTGGATCATATGCCGGAATTGCCTGGTTTTTCACGGTCGGGATCCTGGTAATGCCGTACGTCCTGCCGACGGAGCCGGCGCCGTTGCCGAGGATGCGGCCTAGCGGTGTGCCGTTGCGGACTTCCACATCAAGCAGCCTGATCGCTTCCTTGCCGTCCCCCCAAGGCAGAATGCCGGCTTCCATGGCTACGTTGATTAAGACCGCCCCTTCGATTGCGTCTATACCTATGTCATCCATGATATGGTCACAGGTTGCAATGTCGTCCAGGCTCTCGATAAGGCCGTTGGCACCAAGTCCCCAGACGGTTTCGTATTCGAAGCCGGAAGTTAGGTATTTACCGTCGGCGTCATTGTAAAGCTGGGAGCACTTGATGATGCAGCCGGCATGACAGCCGTGGCTCGGATTACCTTTACGGGAAACGATGACGTCGTGCATGGTTTCGCCGCAGATTTTTTCGGCGTGGTCACAACGGCCGAAACGGAAATTCTTGGTGGGAAGGCCGCCGGCCTCGTTAAGGATATTGACAAGAATGTTGGTGCCGTAAGTCGGCAGGCCCTGGCCGCTGACCGGGTGATCCAGCATGGATTTCGCGAAAATTCTTGCCTGGGCCTTGAACTTGTCGGGATCCGCCAGTTTTACGCCCGGTCCGCCTGCATCATCGACAGTGATGTACTTTATCTTTTTGGAGCCCATGACCGCGCCGCCGCCGCCACGGCCATGGCTGCGGACATTGCCGTCCGGGTCTTTTACGGAGATGTTGGCGGATGCCATCCTGAACTCGCCGGCAGGGCCGATCGAGAGTATACCGACCTTGCCCATCTTTTCGCCGATGATTTTGTAGAGTTCATAGTTGCCCAAGCCGATATATTCAGTGTCTTCCTTGATAGTGGCGCCATCTTTGTCGATGTGAATGCTGTACCAGGTGTCCTTTTCCGGCATGCCTTCGATAATGACGGCTTTTATGCCAAGTCTTTCAATCTTCTGGCCAGCGGTGCCGCCGGCGTTGCTTTCCTTGATAGTCCCGGTGAGCGGGCTCTTGAAGCCTGCCGAAAGGCGTCCCGAGTTTGCACATGCAGTTGCGGTCAGCAGGCCGGGCGCGAATACCAGTTTGTTGTACTTGCCCAGAGCTTCGCAGGTCGGGGGCACTTCCTTGGCAACGACTGTTGACGTCAGGGCTCTGCCACCCAAGGCACCCCATTCCGCAGGCACTTCTTCGGCTACGGTTGTTAGGGTCGTCATGTTGATACGGATAATCTTTTCTCCCATTCCATCCTCCTCTTTTGATTGTCTTCCATTCATCCCGTAAAGGCAATGAAGCACGAATGCCTTTTCATTCCACGAAACTTTCGATACGTGGTTAGGGGTCTGTGTTTTAGTGATAATAAATTAATTGTGTTGCAATTTAGCCGTATTGTGTTATGGGTAGCAGGTGCTTGGTGCCATTTTGTAGCAAATACAGTTCGTGATGTCAGAAGTTTGAATTTATTTTTAGTAAAAATTATTTGTTTCGTAATATAGGCGCATTGTCCTCTGAATAACAGATGCAGGCTTTTACTTAAACGATTGGTACAGTTGAACTGTACCCTTTCTTTTAGGTTAAATTGTAAACAACAAAATAAAACAATCTGTGAAAGTACTTGAATTATGGGAATAAATAGACATCAGGATGGTTTCGACCATTACAGATACGAAAATATTGCTGGACGGATCGAGGGGCTCATTAAGAAAGGTACTTACCGAACCGGTGAACGCATTCCTTCGGTGAGGAGTCTCAGCCGGCAGATGAAGGTCAGTATTTCAACGGTTGTTAGGGCTTATTTTCAGCTCGAAAACCAAGGCATCATCGAAGCTCGCCCGCAATCGGGATATTACGTGCGGCAACAGTTCCCCAGGTTCTTGCCCAAGCCGGAAATACCGTTTCCGAAATCTGTACCCACGCATGTCAGCGTGAATGAACTGGTGATGATGATCATGCGCGACGCAAAGAATCCCGATTTGGTTCCGCTGGGAGTTGCAACCCCCAATCCCGAAAATCTGCCCGTGGACAAACTGAACCGCATCCTTTCAACTATTTCCCGTCGCAACAAGTTCCAGGGAATCTCCTATGACTTCCCGCCAGGTTGCGAGAAACTGCGAGTTCAGCTGGCCCAGCGGGCCATGAAGGCCGGATGCTCTCTCTCACCAGACCAGATCGTCATAACCGGCGGGTGCCTGGAAGCGGTTATGCTCTCCCTGCGTGCCGTTTGCAAGCCGGGGGACACGGTCGCAATAGAGTCTCCCATCTTTTACAACCTGCTCCAGGTTATCGAGATGCTTGATCTCAAGGCGCTTGAAATCCCGACCCATCCTCAGACCGGCATCAGCCTTTCCGCACTTCTTCACGCAATAGAGCACAATCCGGTACATGCCTGTATTGTGATTTCCAATTTCAACAATCCTTTTGGCAGCTGCATGCCCGATGTTAAAAAGAAGGAGCTGGTTGAGATACTGACCGATCACGATATACCGCTTATTGAGGATGACGTTTACGGGGATCTCGCATTTTCCTGCGACCGCCCAGGGGTGGCAAAGAGTTACGACAAAAAAGACCTGGTAATTCTCTGTTCATCATTTTCCAAGACCCTGGCGCCAGGTTACCGGGTGGGCTGGGTAGCGCCGGGCCGTTTTCAGGAAAAGATCGAGAGGCTCAAAGCTGTAAGCAATATTGCTACTGCGACGTTGCCGCAGCTTGCAATCGCGGAATTCCTCGCTAATGGTGGATATGATCACTACCTGAGGAAAATTCGGGGCATATACGAACGCCAGTTGACGCTCATGGCGCATGCGGTTCAAAGGTATTTTCCCGTTGGAACTGAGGTCAATACCCCGTCGGGCGGATTCGTGCTTTGGGTGGAAATGCCGGAATACATCGATTCCATCAAGCTCTATGGGCAAGCGCTTAAGATTGGGATTACCATTGCTCCGGGCTTAATATTTTCGGCATCGCGAAAATACCGAAATTACATTCGTCTAAATGCGGCCTACTGGTCTGAGAAAGTCGAAAAGTCACTTGCCTCTATCGGTGAACTCGCCTCGGCAATGCGGGAATAGTTTGACTTCGCCCAGCATCGGTCTAAGGCGGTCAAGGAAAAAGTTGTCGAAAATATTTTTTGATTCAGGTCTTGGCTCAAATTTTTGCTGTTGGCGCTCAATAGCTTGTTGCCAGGATATTGACATCAAAAAGCATGGCTTCCATTTTATCCCGCAACCGTTCGGACTGACCCCACGGATCATCAATCTGCTTGACGAGATAATCGGAACGGTTGCATGCAATTCCACCTTCCCTTAAAACGTCGATAAGGTTCTTGGGTTTTTTGTTCAGCTGGGTAATCATCTCCTGGATTATCTTCTTCGTGGCTGCAAGCTTTTGTGCCGGAATTCGTAGCTCCCTCAATGGGACGGTAGAAAATTTTTGACAAATCCCCCTGGAAATGTTAATGATGCACAAAACATGTTAAAAGATAGACGATAATACTCAACCATTCGCAAGAATGGGGCGGAAAGCCTACGGGTCTTACTGAGACAGCCGCGTTGCCGAAATATCACGCGATATTCGGACCCGGCTTTTTTTGTTGCCAAAGCCGTGATAAGGAGTTCGAGTCAACAAAAGAAGCGCCTTTAAAAAACACCGTA
>JAQUHN010000175.1 GCA_028683555.1 Geobacteraceae bacterium
TCCTGGGCAGCAAGAACCCCCATCCCCAGACCTTCCTGGTGGGGGGTATGGCCATTGCCATCGATCCTGATTCGCAGAATGCTCTCAACACCGATAAGCTGACGGAGATCGGGCAACTCCTGGCCAGGGCCAGGGACTTCGTCGAGAAGGTCTATATTCCGGACCTCCTGGCCGTGGCATCCTTTTACAAGGAATGGGCCGCTATCGGCGGCGGCATCGGCAACTTCATGAGCTACGGTGAGTTTCCGTCCGATAACAGCGGCAAGCCGGAGGTGCTCTGGCTGCCCCGCGGGATGATTCTCAACAAGGACCTGACCAAAGTACATCCCGTTGATCAGGAAAAAATCGCCGAATACGTGGACCACTCCTGGTACGACTACGCCGGGGGAACCGGAACAGGGCTGCACCCGTGGGACGGCGAAACCAAATACAACTACAGCGGCCCGAAACCGCCCTACGAGTTTCTCGATACCAACAAGAAATATTCCTGGGTCAAGTCGCCCCGCTACAATGGCATGGCAACCGAGGTCGGTCCGCTGGCCCGCTGCCTGGTTGCCTACGCTTCGGGCCACAAGGAAGTCCAGGCCGCAGTGAATATGGTCCTCGCCAAGCTGCAGGTGGGACCGGAGGCGCTCTTCTCCACCCTCGGCAGAACCGCGGCGCGGGGCATCGAAACCCTGCTGCTGGCCCGGAAGCTTCCCGACTGGCTGGCGGCCCTTACCGCCAATATCAAGGGTGGCGATCTGGCGGTTCACAACAATGAAAAATGGGATCCGGATACCTGGCCTTCCGAAGCCAAGGGATATGGCTGGCACGAGGCGCCGCGCGGTTCACTCGGCCACTGGATCCGGATCAGGGACCAGAAGATCCTCAACTACCAGGCGGTGGTGCCCTCGACCTGGCTCGCGTCGCCGCGGGATGCAAAGGGTCAGCGCGGACCCTACGAAGCCGCCCTGGTGGGAACGCCGCTGGCGGATCCGCAACGGCCGCTGGAAATTTTGCGGACCATTCATTCCTTTGACCCTTGTCTTGCCTGCGCAGTGCATCTGTTCGATCCGGAGGAAGGCGAGACGGTAACGGTAAAGGTGTTGTAGGAGGCTGTCCATGGAAAAGCTCGAAACCAGGTATGTCTGGGAATGGCCGGTCAGGATAGTGCACTGGGTCAACTTCCTTTCCATCATGACCCTTTCCGTGACCGGCATCTACATCGGCTGGGGCAAAACCCTTGCCCATGATCCCTCCCAGTACGTGATGGGTTGGATGCGGTTCATCCATTTCGTTGTCGGGTTCGTCTTTACCATCAGCGTGCTGAGTCGGATCTATTGGGCCTTTGTCGGCAACAAATACGCCAACTGGCGTACCTTTGTCCCTTGGCTGTTCAAAGATGGCCGCAAGAACATGAAGGATACGTTTCTCTTTTATACCTTCTTCAAGAGCGAAGCGCCGCACGTGGTAGGCCATAACGCCATGGCCGGCAGCGCCTATCTCTGGATTTTCGCATTGTACCTGGTGATGATCTGTACCGGTTTTGCCCTCTATTCGGAGTCTGCTCCGGGAGGCTTTTTCAGCAGCGCCTTCGGCTGGGTGTTTGTTTTCGGCAGCAACCAGGGTCTCCGTCTTACCCATCATTGCGTAATGTGGTTGCTGCTTGCCTTTGCCATCCACCATGTCTACAGCGCCTGGCTGATGGATGTGAAGGAAAAGAACGGAGTCATGTCGAGCATTTTCGGCGGCTACAAATCGGTTCCGGAAGGGGAGTAAGGTCTGTCGATTCTGGTGCTCGGCATAGGAAACCTGATCATGTCCGATGACGGGGTAGGGGTCAGGGTAGTGCAACGGCTGGCGTCACAGCATGTCTATCCGCCCGGGGTGACGGTCCTGGATGGCGGCACGCTCGGTCTTGACCTGCTGCCCTTCCTCGAAGGGCTCGAGCGGCTGCTGATCATCGATGCAATGGAGACCGGCGGAACGCCGGGAACCATCGCCCGGCTTACCGGCGACGAGATACCGGTAGCCTTTGAAACCAGGCTTTCTCCCCACCAGATGGGACTCAAGGACCTGCTCGCCGTTTCCTTACTCCAGGGGAATACGCCGCCGGATATGGTTCTCCTCGGCATTCAGCCGGAGACAATCCGGATGGGAGTGGATCTGTCTCCGGCGGTAGCAAACAGGCTCGAAACCCTGGTGGAAATGTCCCTGCAGGAGCTGAAAAACTGGGGCATAGTACCTCAACCGGCAACAACTTCATCGCTGTAGCGATTGGGCCACTTATCCATTCCAGCAAACTCTTGCGGAATTTCTGCTCTCTCTGCTATCCTGCCTGTTGAAGATTTTTCTTTGCAGAATATCTTTCCTTGCAACGAGCAGCGCCGTTGCAGCTATAATTCAAACCGGGCTCGGGTGAGCCTGCGGGGATACTATCGATGACCACCAGACGCATTATTGACCAGGAACTCCTGGATGAGGTTTCCGGCATGGCGAAAGCAGTGCCGAGACAACGCAAGAACTACAATTTCCACTCTCTGGACGAGTCGCCGAGCCATCGGCTGCTCAATGCCATTGAGCCCGATTCCTATATTCCCCCGCACCGCCATCTCGGAACGGAAAAGGATGAGACGATTATCGTCCTGCGGGGCCGGCTGGGGGTCGTGTTCTTCGATGACAGGGGTACTATCGTGCAGACGGCCGTTCTTTCCCCTGGCGGTGACGCCGTAGGGGTGAACATACCTCAAGGGGAATTCCATACCGAAGTCAGCCTGGAAGCCGGGACAGTTTTTTTCGAGAGCAAGGCCGGGCCCTATCGGCCACTGACGGATGCGGAACGGGCTCCTTGGGCCCCTGGGGAGGGCAGCGATGATTCGGCAGCGTATCTCGCGGAACTGCACAAGATCTGGTAGCATGGCGTTCCGCTTGGCGATCGCTATTGCGGCCACCCTGGTTTTCTGCTCTGCCGTTCTGGGTGCTTCCGACCGCCCCCGTGCCGGGGCGGGGGTGTTATTTCTGCGGCCTGCTTTTGCCGGGCAGGCCGATGAGATGAAATCGATCGTTCTTTATGTAACTCCCGGTATCGAACGGATTGCAATGGTTGATGCGGCACGATTGCCCTCTCTTGCGCCGTCCGTATTCCCTCCTGCCGGGGTGTATGCCGTAGCCGTCACCGGAAAAAGGGGCGGCTGGTTTCGGGTTGCCTATGACGCTGCCGGCCGGCAAGGGTGGCTTGAGGGTCGCCGCTCCTGGGACTATTTCAGTTGGCCGGATTTTCTTCCGGGGCGCTTCGCCGCGTTGCTGTCCGATCTGCGTGCCACCCTGACGCAGCTGCGCGCGGAGCCGTCCGACGACTCCCCTTCTTTGGGCAGAATCCTTCCCGAACAGAGATTTCGTATCCTCGAAGTGAGCCATGATTGGGCCAGGGTTGGGAATGAGGGTGGTCTCAGTGGTTGGCTTCGTTGGCGCGACAGGGACGGCAAGCTTCTCCTTGCGGTGGAAGGGGGCGTTGAGTGATTGTCGGGCGATCCCTGGAAACGGGACAAAAGTGTTGACTTGCAGCAAACCCTGTGCTATCTCACAATAACTATGAACTCACTCCACATGGCATCTTTTGCAGCAGCACGAGCTATCAGCGCCGCGGCGCGTAAAGCCGCACGTGTACCTGCTGCCATGTGATTTGTCACAAAAAAATCTTTTTTTCTAAGGGCCGTGGGTACAACCCACGGCCCTTTATATTTTTCGGACAACGGCGTCTGGTGTTTTATTACGGAATGTTCTGGGGGAAAGTATGAGAAACGAACTTGTCAATCCGGGAGCGGGTGAACTGACCTATGAAATCCGCAACATCGTCAATGTTGCGGAAAAGCTGCAGCAATACGGTGTGAAGATAAACTGGGAAAACATCGGTGACCCCATCGTCAAGGGTGAGAAGGTCCCGGCCTGGATGAAGGAACTGGTGGCCCGGGAAGTCATGAACGACGAAACCTACGGCTATTGTCACACGCGCGGTGTGCTGGAAACCCGCAAGTTTCTCTGCGAGCAGACTAACCGGCGCGGCGGTGCCCAGATTACCCCGGACGACATCATCTTTTTCAACGGCCTCGGTGACGCCATTGCCAAGGTCTACGGCAATCTGAAACCGGAAACCCGCATCCTTACCCCTTCGCCAACCTATACTACCCATTCTACCGGCGAAACTGCCCATGCCAACGCTGCCTCGGTCTGCTACCGGTTACAGCCGGAAAACAACTGGTACCCCGACCTGGATGACCTGCGGAATCATGTCAAATACAACCCGGCAATTTCCGGGATTCTCATCATAAACCCGGACAATCCGACCGGCATGGTCTATCCCGAGAAAATACTTCGGGAGATCGTTGCCATTGCCCGTGAGTACGGCCTGTTCCTCATTGCGGACGAAGTCTACAACAATATCGTCTATAACGGCACGGAAACACTTCCCATCTCGGCGATCATCGGCGATGTTCCGGCCCTGGCCATGCGGGGCATTTCCAAGGAATTTCCCTGGCCCGGTTCCCGCTGTGGCTGGATCGAATTCTACAATACCGAAAAGAATGCCCGCTTCAAGAAATACGTGAATGCCATTCTCAATTCCAAGATGAACGAGGTCTGCTCGACTACTCTTCCCCAGAAAGCCCTACCGGCCATCTTTTCCCATCCGGAGTACCAGGGATATCTTAACGAGCGGATTGCCCGCTATGAACGGATGAGTAACATCGCCTACAGCTATCTCAAAGATGTTCCGGGGTTACTGGTGAACCGGAGCAACGGCGCTTTCTACATGGCGGTCGCTTTCCGGGAGGGGTTGCTGAACCACAACCAGACTCTGCCAATCGATAACCCCGAGGTGCGGGAACTGGTGGACGGACTGGTAACGGCACCCGGTGTCGCTCCCGACAAACGGTTCGTGTACCATCTCCTGGCCAACACCGGGATCTGCGTCGTGCCGCTTTCTTCCTTCTCCACCACCCTGCAGGGTTTCCGCGTTACGCTGCTGGAAAAAGATGAGCAGGAGTTCCGCCGGATCTTCGAGACCCTGGCCGCCAAGATCGAAGAGTACCTTTGTTCGTGATCGCCGTGTCAGTTCCGGGAACTGCTCGCGGAAATTGAATAAAAACGCCCCCAGCGGCACACTGCCGCTGGGGGCGTTTTTTCGTTGGCATTTCGTTCCGCGATGGTCAGTTATCTTCAAAAATCATCTGCTGGACATCAACCCCGTCGATTTTTTTCAGCAGACCGGCAAGTTCCCCGACTTTGGCCGGGGGGCCGATCATTTCCAGGAGAATAAGCCCCGACCCGGAGCAGAAATCGTCCGTTACTTCGTGGAGGCCGATTCTCGTCTTGATGCTGCAACCGAAATCCGTCAGGATTTTCTGCACCTCTGCGGCATTTTTAACCCTGTTTTGAATGTGGATTCCGACTACCATGTATTTCGCGTTTGACATCTTACCCTCCTTTCCGATAGTGCCGGCTTCGTAACATCTGGCATGCGAATAGGAGAAGTATACCTCGAAATCAACTTTTTACTGCTTCGAAAGGATTTTCCGTTGCGTGCGTAAAAGCTACACCACCCGGATAAGAAATTCCGGACAGGCCGCCGCACAGTAGCCGCAGAGGATGCATTCCTGCTCCTTTACCTGGGCAACGCCGTTTTGCAGCACCAGCGCATCGGCGGTACAGGCGTCGAGGCAGACACCGCATCCGGTGCAGAACTTTTCAATGATCATGAACTTTCTGCGCCGTTTTTCCAGCTGTTTCCAGGTTTCTTCATCCGCCTCACCGTACGAGCAGAGTATCAGGTTTGCGTCGATTTCATCGCGCGACAGCATGCCGAGGGCCAAGCCGTCAACGCCGGGAAGCTGCATAACGTAGCGGATGCTGGCCCTGGCTTCGGAGATGAGATTGCCGCCGGCAAGCGCTTTCATGGCATAGACGCCCTTGCCGTTTTTGGCGCAACTGGCGATTGTTTCGGCCATTTCCGCGGCGCTGCCGTCCAGGATACCCATGCCGATCCGGTTGATGAGCGGGTGGATCACTTCAATCTCGGGGTGGCCGGCCGCTGCGCGGAATGCGGCGATGTAGTGGGAAGAGAGACCCACATGCGCCACCTTGCCTTCCTGTTTCATCGTCAGCAGTTCCTCGATGACTTCGGGTCGTTCGGTAAAGGGGTCCGCCACCCGTGCTCCGTGGATGTGCACGATGTCGAGCCGCTCGCGTTTCAGTTCCTGCAATGCCTTTTCCACATGGCTTCGGGCGTCGGCGGCTGTTACCGCATGGGTTTTGCTGGCGATGAAGACCTCACCGCTGAAGCCGGTAAGCCCTTCCCGGATATGCGGATAGGTGCCGTAGAGCTCCGCTGTATCAAGCAATGTGACCCCCGCTTCCACTGCATGACGGATAAGAGCCCCCCCTTCTGCCGGTGAAAGATTTGCCTGGAGAGAGCCCAGCGGAAGGGTGCCGAAGATCAGCGGATTGATAGACATGCCGGTGTTACCCAAGGGTACGGTTTTCATTATTTGCTCACTGGTTGTCACGAAATGATTCGCGAAAATTATGTAAGGTGCGATGCTTGGCACCCAATTTTACAGGTTGGGCTGGAACAGCAGCTTTTCTATGGCTCCGGATGAAAACTATTTGGACTTGACGAACTTCAGGGCTGCCGAGTTCAAGCAATAGCGGAGCCCGGTCGGCTTCGGACCGTCATCAAAGACATGCCCCAGGTGGGCATCGCACCGGCTGCAGAGAACTTCGGTGCGGGTGACGAACAGGCTTTTGTCCGGTCTGGTGGTAATGTTCTCCGGGGCTATCGGCTGCCAGAAACTCGGCCAGCCGGTTCCTGATTCGTACTTCGTCTCTGAACTGAACAGGTCGAGGTCGCAGCAGATGCAGCGGTAGATCCCTTTTTCATGGTTGTTCCACCAGGCATTGGCAAAGGGTTTTTCGGTGCCCTTCTTCCGGGTGACGTTAAACTGCTCCGGAGTTAATTGCCGACGCCATTGTTCCTCGCTTTTTATCACCTTGGCAGACATATAGTACCCTCCCCGTTCAACGGAATACACCCGTATCTGTCCGGTCGCGGCAACCTTTTCGGCGGCGGTTTCCTTTTTATCCTTCTGACCGGAAACCTCGCAGGCGGACATCACCAGCGATGTCATAATGAAAACGCATACTCCCAAGCGGCTGTCAGTTTGCCGAATTTCATGGGCTGACCTCCTTTCCAGCGAATCACTGTTTTGAACAGCGGTCTGTCACCAGAGGCGGTGAATCTTTTGTTGGGGGAACTATTTGGATTCGGGCAGATCCATTCTCACCTTCAGGATGCCCGGTGCAGGATGATTGTATCCCGGAACCTTGACGATCACATCACTTTTAATCAGATCGCCCCGCGGCATCCACAGCAGGCCGTCCAGGCTTGCCCAGTCGCGATAGACAAAAACTTCGCGGGCTGCCGTTACCGTCAGGTCGGCACTGGCCGTCTTGGCAAAGAGGCTTCCTTCGATGGTGACGGAAATGGTAATGGGCTGACCGGCGGAAAAGAGGAGTATGTGGTCCGAGGCCGGTGCCGGATCTCCAAAGCGCACCACAGGGAGCTTCGAGAGGGTCTCGAACGACGGTGACGAGGCTGCCGCAAGACTGGCGGAAAGGAGACAGGCGAGGAACGTGGCGACAAGGATTTTCATTGGTAACCTCC
>JAQUHN010000176.1 GCA_028683555.1 Geobacteraceae bacterium
CGGCCCCCTCCCGGAACAACTGACACTGAATACCCATAAGGAGGCTCAACACCTTGAAAGCAGTTATCATGGCCGGAGGTTTCGGCACCAGAATCCAACCGTTGACCAGCAGCATCCCGAAGCCGACGATCCCCCTGGCAAACCGTCCCATCATGCTCCATATCGTGGAGCTGCTGAAAAAGCACGGCATCAGCGAAATGGTCATGCTCCTCTACCATCAGCCCGACATTATCAAGAATTTTTTCCGCGATGGCGCGGACTTCGGAATCAAGATTGAATACGTGACCCCTCTCCAGGACATGGGCACCGCCGGAGCGGTGAAATGTGCCGAAAAACTTCTTACCGAGCGGTTCCTGGTCATCAGCGGCGATCTGCTGACCGACTTCAACCTGAAAAAAATCATCGACTTCCATGCCGAACACCAGGCAATGGCCACCATCACGCTCACCCCGGTGAAGGACCCCCTCCAGTTCGGAGTCGTTATCACCGACAAGGAAAAGCGGATCACCCAATTCCTCGAAAAGCCGGGTTGGGGAGAAGTCATTTCCGACACCATCAACACCGGCATCTACGTCCTGGAACCGGAAATTTTCCGTTATATTCCCGAAGAAGAGAATTTCGATTTCTCCCACGACCTGTTCCCGATCCTGCTGAAAAACAATGACCCGCTGTACGGCTATCCAGTCAAAGGCTACTGGCGTGATATCGGCAATACCGATTCGTACCGCGAAGCCCACCACGACATTTTTCACGGCAAGATCAATATCAGAATCGATGAAGAGAAACAGGATCTGCTCGGCAAGGATATCCGCCTCGGTACCGACGTTCGGCTCGAAAACCTGAAAGCGTTGGAGGGCACCGTGATTCTCGGCGACAACTCACAGATCATCGGCAGCTCCAGCATCAAGGACTCGGTAATCGGTCGCAACTGCACCATCGAAGAGGGTGCGAAGCTGTTCCGCTGCGTTATCTGGGACAACGTTTATATCAAGAAAGGCGCCAAGCTGCTCGATTCGGTGATCTGCAACAACGTCAGCATCGGCCAGGGGGTTGTCACCGAAGAAGGCACCATCATCGCCGACGACACCTCGATCGGCGAAGATGCCTTTATCAAGAAGGACGTGAAAATCTGGCCGAAAAAACTCATCGAAGCCGGCTCGATCGTCTCCGGCAACCTGATCTGGGGAGAAAAGTGGAAAAAATCGCTGTTCGAGGGGGCCATGATCCGCGGCCTTACCAATATCGAACTGACCCCGGAATTCATGGCAAAACTCGGCTGTGCCTATGGCAGCACCCTGCCGAAGGGGAGTTTCATCCTGGCCGGCCGTGACGCCCATCGCTCGTCTCGAATGCTGAAGCGCAGCTTTCTCGGCGGCATCCTCTCCACCGGAGTGAACGTTCGCGACTTGAAAATGATCCCCTTGCCGGTGCTCCGCTACAAGTTGAAAACCTTCGGCGAGACCGGCGGCATTATGTTCCGCGAGTCACCGGATGACCCCGCTTCCACGGAAATCGTGTTCCTGGATGCCGACGGCATCGATTTCTCCAGTGCCATGGGAAAAAACGTCGAAAGGATCTTCTACAAGGAAAATTTCCGCCGGGCACATCATTCGGAACCGGGCGCCATCTCCGAACTGGCCAATGTCGTCGATTTCTACCGCGAGGGCTTTCTCCGCGCCATTGACGCCGGCGTAGCGAAACGGGGCAGCTTCAAGGTAGTGGTCGATTTCACCTACTCCCCTGCCAGCCAGCTCCTGCCCGCACTGCTGAATGCCATGGGTTGCGAGGTGGTTGCCCTCAATGCCTATATCGAAGAGCAAAGCGACCAGGCAAGAGGTCTCGACAGGACCCTCAACCTGCAGCAACTCTCCAAGATCGTTTGCGCCCTGGATGCCCAGGCCGGCTTCTGGCTCGACCCCGCTTCGGAAGGGATTATCCTGGTGGACGAAACCGGCACGGTCCGCAGCGGCTCCGAACTGCTCTGCCTGATGGTTGCCCTTTCTCTCCAGCGCGGAGTGAACGGGGTTTTCGCCGTTCCGGTATCGGCCCCGTCCATCATCGAGCAGATGGCCCATGAAAAAGGCTGCACCGTGCAGCGCACCAAGACCGCCGAACGGTCCATGATCGAGTCGTCCCTTTCCTCGGAGGTGGTGCTGGCAGGTTCGGTAAACGGGCAATTCGCCTTTCCCCGCTTCCAGAATGCCTTTGACGGGATGTTCGCCATCGTAAAAACAGTGGAGCTGGCGGCATCCAGGGGAACTCCCCTGTCAAAGGTCATGGCAGGGATACCGTTTCGTTCCTACCAGGAAATCACCATCCCCTGCGTCTGGGAGATGAAGGGCGCTGTCATGCGGAAGATGAGCGAAGACAGTCTTGACAAGGAAGCATCTTTTATCGACGGCATCAAGGTTCACTTCGGCGAGGACTGGGTCCTGGTACTTCCCGACCAGATCCAGCCCTATATCCGTATCGTGGTCGAGGCGAAGAAGGAAGATGTTGCCCGAAAACTCCTCAAGGAGTACCGCGAAAAGGTCGAGTCCTGGAAGAAGGAGCTGCCCTGAGTGTCCGCACCACTGCAGGTAACTTTCATTTGGCATATGCACCAGCCCTACTATCGGGACCCGCTTACCGGCCGGTACGATCTTCCCTGGACCTACCTCCATGCCATCAAGGATTACTACGACATGGCCGCCATCGTCGACCAGAGCGATGGCGGCCGCGCCACCTTCAACCTGGTGCCGTCGCTGATGGAACAGATCCGGGACTATGCAGCGGGAACAGCTGCCGATCCATTCCTGATTCATGGCCGGCTCGACCCCACCGAGATGACCATGGAAAACCGGCGTTTCATCTTGGACAATTTTTTCTCCGCAAACCGGGAGAGAATGATCGAGCCCCACAGCCGCTACCTCGAGTTGCTCTACCTGGCCGGCATCGGTTCGCGAAGCTCATCAGCCGACCGGTTGCGGAACTTCGGCGACCAGGACATCCTCGACCTGCAGGTCTGGTTTTTTCTCGCCTGGACCGGGGAAATGGCCCGGCGCCGCTGGCCCGAACTGCAGCAACTGATAAAGAAAGGCCGGAACTTCAGTACCGACGACAAACGGTTCCTGTTCGATATTCAACGGGAAATCATCCGCGGCATTATTCCCCTCTACCGCAAACTCCAGGGAGAAGGAAAGGTGGAACTTTCGGTTTCTCCATACTACCACCCTATTCTCCCGCTCCTCTGCGATAGCGGAATTGCCCGGACCGCCATGCCGAAAGCAAACCTCCCCCAGACCCGGTTCCGCCACCCGGAAGACGCCCGATCCCAGGTAGTCATGGCCAGGGATTATTTCACCGAAGTATTCGGGTTCGCCCCGGCCGGCATGTGGCCGTCCGAAGGGTCGATCAGCGACGAAGCTCTGACGATCATTGCTGAGAGCGGCATTCGCTGGGCGGCAAGCGATGAAGGGGTGCTTGCCGCTACCCTTACCGACGGGCTCGGCGAACGAAAACGAAACCTGTATCAACCCTACAGCTTCTGCCGCAACGGAACCGAATTATCCCTGCTGTTTCGCGACCATCGCCTCTCCGACCTGATCGGCTTCACCTATTCCCGCTGGGAGCCGGAACGGGCCGCGGAAGACTTCACCCGCAGGCTCGAAAAGATACGAAAAAACGCCTCGGGCCGGGATGCCCTCGTTACCATCATTCTCGATGGGGAAAACGCTTGGGAGTATTATCCGGAAAACGGTTACCCGTTCCTCGCTTCGCTCTATCGGAAGATCGCGAAAAAGTCGGGGCTCCAGCTCACGACGCCGTCCGAAGCACTGCAGCGCTTCCCGGACCGGCGCGTGCTGGACGACGTCCATCCGGGGTCCTGGATAGATGCATCCTACGGCATCTGGATCGGCCACCCGGAAGAAAACAGGGGTTGGGAGCTTCTGCAGCAGGCCCGTGAAGCAGCCGTAACCCGCAGTCCCGAGGTAGCTGCCCTGCTCGGCAGCAGGGGCATTCCTGCCGAATCTTCCGCCGCTACCACGATTCCCGGCCTGGTCTGCCGCTCCCTGTTTGCCGCCGAAGGAAGTGACTGGTTCTGGTGGTACGGGGACGACCATTTCTCGCCCCACAGCGACCATTTCGACAGACTGTTTCGCAACAACCTGATACACGTTTACCGCTTGCTGGGTCTGCCCGTACCCCGGGAACTGTTCGAACCGATCAAAAAGGTTACCCCGGCAGGACTGGTTCGACAGCCGACAACCCTCATCACCCCGGCCATCAATGGTATCGTCGACGACTACTTCGAATGGCTGGGAGCCGGGCTCTACGACCTGAGCAGGCAGTCATCGGCAATGCATGCGGCGGAAAGCCTGCTGCTCTGTTTTTTCTACGGCTACGACCACGATTTTTTCTATATCCGGGTCGATGGCGTATCTCCGCTGGACAAGCTGTTGCTGCCCGGAGACAAGCTCCGGCTCCATCTGCACCTGGAGCGGGAATATGTGCTGATCATGGACGCCGAATCATCGGAAGGAGAGCTTCTGGTAAAACATGACACCGCCTGGACCGCAACCGGCGGGCACTGCCAGTGGGAAATTTGCCGCATTTGTGAAATCCGAATTCCCCTCACCGCACTCAGACCGGAACAGAAAAGCACCCTATTTGCCCATATCACCCTGACACGGGGACATGAGGAAATCGGCCGCTGGCCTACCCATTCTCCTTTGGCACTTACCTATATGGGACCTGAACTCGATTTGGAAAACTGGCTGGTGTAATGGCCATGTGAACGGAAAAGGGAGGAACCATGTCCGAACTCCGTTGGGACCCGGTAAAGCGGCATTGGGTTATCATTGCCGCCGACCGCGGAAGAAGACCGCACGATTTTATGACGGTGGAAGCGCCAACCCCCATGACCAGCTGCCCGTTCTGCTACGGCAATGAAGACAAGGCCCCCCACGAAATTTTCGCCATCCGGCCCTCCGGCCCCCCCAATGCTCCCAATTGGCAGGTCCGGGTCATTCCCAACAAATACCCGGTACTGCGGGTGGAAGGGGAAGTAAGGAGCAGGGGCTACGGGCTCTATGACGTCATGAACGGCATCGGCGCCCACGAAATCATTATCGAAACCCCCGAACATGCCAAGGGAATGGCGGAGTTTTCCGTGGCAGAGATCACCAATGTCCTGAAGGCCTATCGAGTCCGCATCCTGGACCTGCGCAAGGACCTGCGACTGCGCTACATGGTCCTCTTCAAAAACCACGGCGTCCGGGCCGGGGCGACGCTCAGTCATTCCCACAGCCAGCTCATAGCGGTCCCGTTGGTACCTCCGGTGACGGTGACCGAACTCCAGGTATGCCGGGAATTTTTCCAGCAGAAGGACCGCTGCATCTATTGCGACATCATCGATTTCGAACTCCGGGCCGGCGAACGGATCGTCAAGGAATGTGCACAATTCGTGCTCCTCGCCCCCTATGCCTCATGCCTGCCCTTCGAACTGCGCCTCTTTCCGAAGAGACACTGCCACGATTTTGCGCTCTTGGAAGATGACGAACTGGAAGAACTGGCACGCGCCATGAAGGATATGCTCCTCAGACAGAAAGAGGTGCTCAAGGATCCGTCCTACAACTTTATCCTGCACACGGCACCGTCGCTTCAACCACGCCCCGGAAAACACGACTTCTGGTCCTCCATCGAATACGACTACCACTGGCATATCGAACTGGTGCCGCGGATCACGCCGATTGCGGGCTTCGAATGGGGTACCGGGTTTCATATCAATCCTACCCCGCCCGAAGAAGCCGCCGCTTTTCTCCGTGACGCGGCAGGATAACCCAGGAGTGATTTTTTTCTTCTCTCCCTCAGACAATCTCATGAAATGGATATCTTCCCACACTGCGAATGCATTTTGACAAAATGGTATCATTTGGATTATAAAAACAATTTTAGTGAGCTTAATGCAAAAAAGACATTATCCCTTTCACTAGAACCATATTTAAGCAAAGGAACCTTAATGAAAATTTTATTCGCCTCTTCCGAGGTTTCGCCTTTTGCCAAGACCGGCGGACTTGCTGATGTGGCAGGGTCACTGCCAAAGGCCCTGCGGAAAAAGGGCCACGATGTACGCATCATCATGCCTCTCTACCAGTGCGTGGAAACGGACGGCTATACTATCAAAAAATCCCGCAAGGGTTTTGAAGTTCCGATAGACGGCGTCATGCAGAAGGGATTGCTGCGGCAGACAACCCTTGGCGACATTCCGGTGTACCTCGTTGAAAAAAAAGAATACTTCCAGCGGCCCAATCTCTATGGAACCCCGGCGGGAGATTACCCGGACAACAGTCAGCGATTCGGATTTTTCTGTCAAGGGGTGGTGGACCTGCTGAAAAGGCTTGATTTCCGCCCCGACATCATCCACTGCCATGACTGGCAAACCGCCCTCATTCCGTACCTCATCAAGCATGAGCATAAGGACGATCCATTTTTCGCCAAAACCGCACTGGTTTACACCATCCACAATCTGGCTTATCAGGGAATCTTCGAGCAGAAAGCACTTGCGGCCCTGGGACTCGACAATTCCCATTTCACCGTCGACCGCCTGGAATACTACGGCAAGATCAATCTCATGAAGGGCGGAATCCTTACCGCCGATGCGGTCAACACGGTTTCCAGCACCTACTGCCAGGAAATCCAGACCAATGAAATGGGATGTGGCCTGGAAGGGGTACTTCAGCAGCGCGCCCACGATCTGTACGGCATCCTGAACGGCATCGACTACCAGGACTGGAACCCGGCGACAGATCCGGAAATTTTCAAGAACTACACGGCATCCGCCCTCTCGGGCAAAGCTGCCAACAAGAAAAACCTGCAGAAGGCCCTCGAACTGGAACAAAGTCCCGATACTCCACTGCTCGGCATGATAACGAGGCTCTCGGCGCAAAAAGGTCTCGACCTGCTCGAAAGCCTGTTACCGAAGCTCCAGCAGGAAAAACTGCACCTGGTAATCCTCGGCACCGGCGATGAAAAATACATGAAAATGCTGTCCGACTTTCAGAAAAAACCGTCGCACGCCATCTCCATCAACCTGGCCTTCGACCAGACTTTGTCCCGCAGGATCTATGCGGCAAGCGACATGTTCCTCATGCCTTCCCACTATGAACCATGCGGACTGGGTCAACTCATTGCCTTCCGCTACGGAGCAGTGCCGGTGGTCAGGAAAACCGGCGGGTTGGCCGACACCGTCTTCGATATCCGTGAAGGTGTCCGCGAACCGAACGGTTTCACCTTTGACGATTACACCCCAGAGTCATTCTGGGAAGCAATAACCCGTGCGCTCGACACCTACAAGGAACGGAAAAAATGGGACAAGATGGTACGCAGCGGCATGAATTCCGACTTTTCCTGGGACCACTCAGGAGGAGAGTACGAAGCACTCTATGAGAAGGCTCTGAAAAAAGTACGCGTGTGAGGAGCGAATGGCACCAGAACCGGATGATTTTGAACAATTAGCCAGGGAGATCCAGAACCTCATCAAGGAAAACAAGCGGTTCCTGGAGCGGGTTCGGCAAGAGGACTTCGAAGCGGAAAACGGCGAGGCCGAAGACGAAGATTCGCCGGAGAATTTCGAGGAATTGTAGCTTGCGGTTTGCCAGACAATGCTTTTCATCTGCCGGCGAGGAATCATC
>JAQUHN010000177.1 GCA_028683555.1 Geobacteraceae bacterium
GGTGTTCCAGACATTAAACCCTGGCGGCAATCCCACTCCTGTATCCGCAACTGTCAGAGATATTCGGTCGTTAGTTTCGTAACGGCAGGAAATCGTGATTTTACCTTTTCGATTATCGGGAAAGCCGTGTTTTATGGAATTGGTAAGCAGTTCATTGAGGATTGTTCCGCAGGGCGTCGCTTCAGCAATGCCGATGATAATAGTATCGGTTTCAAAAAATATGGGAATGTGATCGGTCCCTGCTATGAAAAGATATGAGGTGAGGCTTTCCACATATTCTCCCAAGTTGATCCGGGTGCAATCTCGAGCCTGATATACTTGTTCGTGGATCAGTGCCATCGACCAGACCCGGTCTTGTATGTCGCGGAAAAACCTTTGTGTTCGTTGATCGTTGCAGTAATCCGATTGGAGGGCGATCATGGAGGTTACGACTTGAAGGTTGTTCTTCACCTGATGATGCACCTCCCGTAGCAGAATTTCTTTCTGCCTGAGAGAAGCGTGGAATTGCTGCTCAGCTTTCTTACGCTCACTAATGTCATAGGCAAAGTAGAGGTTGCATTGATTGCCTGCGTGTTCCACCTTGTTGATCGACATTTCAACGGGGATTTCCACTCCGCCTTTGCGGCGGAGTGTCGATTCAAATTTAGCTGCGTTTATGTTGAGCCCAATTTCATGCATCTCTTGCCAGGCCTCGGTGTTGAAATTGGGTTCGATATCGCTGATGTTCATGGAGGATAGTTCCTCCCGCGAATAATCGAGTATCTTGGCGGCGCAGTCGTTGGCATAGTGGATCTGAAAATTGGCATCGAACATGAGAATCGCTATGTCGGCCTTGTCCACACAGAACTGGTTCAGGTAGAAGAATTCTTCCGCGGCCAGGTTCCGGGAATTGTTACCCCGTACTTGATATGTTGCTTTTGCGCGCTCTGCAGCCTGGGCGCAGCTCGATGGCTGGAGATATTCCTGTTGTCTGAGAAGTTGCGGCTTCCCGATCCTTTTGGTCAAGCGTCCAAGTAATTGCCACATTGTTTGCACTTGGTCCCCCGTTAAGCCCGGGTCTTTCCGCTTCCAGCTGCGATGGACGTGTGTCAGGCCCGGTAAGGACTGCATTGAAAAACACTCAGTACCATGTTTACATCATGGTCGGCATATGAAAATCATTGCCTGTACGGACACCGGTAGGCCAACGTGAGGTGATGGTCTTTAGCTTGGTATAAAAGAGGATTCCCTCCGTGCCATGCATATGCAGATCGCCAAATAACGAGCGTTTCCAGCCACCGAAACTATGGTATGCCATGGGTACAGGGATAGGAACGTTGATTCCAACCATGCCTGCCTGTACTTCCGAACTGAAAGCACGAGCTGTATCTCCATCTCGGGTGAAAATGGCTGCGCCGTTGCCATACTCGTGTTCATTGATCATTTTGAGTGCGGTTGCAAAATCATCAACACGAACGATAACCAGCACGGGGCCAAAAATCTCTTCCTGGTAAATTCGCATCTTGGTGGTCACGTGATCGAACAGGCAGCCGCCCAGATAACTTCCTTTGCCGTTTTCTCCGTTCGTCAATTCTCTGCCGTCCACTACCAGGGTCGCACCTTCATGTACGCCGATAGTTACATAGTTTCGGACTTTTTCTACGTGATCAGTGCTGATCAACGGTCCCATCTCTGCCGTGGGGGACGTGGCTGGCCCTACCTTGAGTTGACGAACTTTAGGTGCCAGTTTATTCACCAAGGCATCGGCAGTTTGTTCTCCCACCGGTACAACAACAGAAATGGCCATGCAACGTTCCCCGGCAGCACCGTATGCTGCCCCCATCAATGCGCTAACAGCCTGGTCGAGATCGGCGTCAGGCATGATGACCATGTGGTTTTTTGCGCCGCCCAGTGCTTGGGCGCGTTTTCCATTGGCGGTAGCTGTTTTGTAAATATGTTCTGCGACAGGCGTAGAACCGACAAAACTTATTGCAGCGATTTCCGGATGGGAGAGGAGAGTGTTTACCGCTTCTGAATCACCATTTACCACATTGAATACTCCGTCGGGGAGTCCGGCCTCTTTCATCAGCTCTGCGAGACGCAGCGCGGTGGAAGGCGCTTTTTCCGATGGTTTCAGGATAAATGTGTTGCCGCAGATGATTGACAGGGGAAACATCCACATGGGAACCATGGCCGGGAAATTGAACGGTGTGATACCAGCACATACGCCGAGGGGTTGCCGGATTGAATGACTGTCGACCCTGGTGCCGACATTTTCTGAAAAATGACCTTTTAACAGGTGGGGCGCACCGCAAGCAAATTCGGCCACTTCCATTCCCCTGATTATGGAACCTTTGGCGTCTTCTATTACCTTGCCATGTTCGGCTGAAATCAGCTCCGACAACTCCTTCAGGTTTTGATTCAGCAAGTCAATAAACCGGAACAGGATCCGTGCGCGACGCAAAGGTGGCGTGTCACGCCAGGCGGGAAAAGCTTTTGCTGCAGCTTCAATTGCCATGACAGTTTCATTGCTGCTAGCCAGGGGTACTTGGCAAATAATTTCTCCGGAAGCGGGGTTGATTACATCCTTGAATCGTCCGCTGATTCCTGTAACGCGTTGACCATTGATAAAATGATATAAATCTTTAGCCATAATTGTGACCTCTCTATGTTTTGTTGTTTTGGTTTCAGTCTTTCCTGGTTCAGAGTGTGCCGGTTTTTATTGCTTTAGTATTTGCTGTGACTCAAGGTGCTGATGTGTTTCTGGTTGCCCGGTTAGGTTAAATAACCGGGTGGCAAATGTCAATAAATATTATAATATATGGTTATAAAAAGTATTTCTAAGTAAATACGGATATTTAGCTCTTGATTTTGTGATTAATCACCTTTTCTTACATGCCTCTTCGGTTGTGATGGTTACGATATGAGCAACTCTTTCGAGAATTTTGTTTGTGTTCGACAGGAGGTGTCGGCAGATGTAGCGGGCATGTGCCTTGTAAGCTCGATGCTAGCACGGGAATATTAGCTAGCGGATTTAGGTTGAGGACAGGGGAGGGGGTGCCTTTCGACCGGCTTTTGCGTTTGTACTGTGGGAAATGTCTCCGGGCGCTTGTGTTGATCGCTTTGGTTAAGCTCAGGCTTCAGTGATAGAATGCCGTGGGATTGGGCTTCATTGCCTGGTGCTCGATGATGATGGAGTTACTGGTCGATTCCAGGTATGGTATGTGAGGTGATAGATTTAAAGCCTCAAAGCAGTATACGGGCTGTGGCGGGAAAAAAACCAGTCGGTAAATAGCCAAATATATAAATATTTGACAGTAGGATAAATTGGTTTTAGTATAGTTGCGACATATCTTCCATGGCCCTTTGATGTTCATTTGGGTTTCGAAACATCTGAGCGTCAAAGGGCATTTTTTTATGATATGTTCATTACTTTCGACAGGATCTAAATTTGTGTTCAGGGAATGAGGGTAACAGGATGGGGCGCATGGCAAATTTCTTGAAAACCTATCGCATTCAGGTTGCCTATGGTGCGCTGTTTCTTCTTTCGGTAATCTGGGGGTACAATTGGGTGGTTATGAAAGTGGCCCTGAAATATTGCGGCCCGATCACGTTTGGTGCCATGAGAGCGTTTTTCGGTGCGCTGAGTCTGATTATTGTTCTTTTTGTCAGGGGAGGGGGATTCTATCCGAAAGCTGTTCCGGAAGTCTTGCTGCTCGGTCTGCTGCAGACTACGGGGTTTATCGGATTCATGATGTGGGCGCTGGTTGCGGGAGGCGCGGGCAAAACGGCTGTCTTGGTCTACACTATGCCCTTCTGGACCATTGTTTTGGCGAGAATCTTTCTGCGCGAGAGTTTTCGGGGCGTTCAGTGGTTGGCGGTAATTCTGGCCCTGTCAGGCCTGCTGCTGGTTTTTGATCCCTGGCATTCCCATGGCAGCCTGGTATCGCATCTTCTGGCTTTGTTGTCAGGGATATCGTGGGCGGCAAGTGTTATTGTTGCCAAAAGGCTGCAGGGAAGAAAAAATATGGACCTGTTGACCCTCACTACCTGGCAGATGCTTTTTGGTTCCATCCCTTTGGTGGTGCTGGGCATGATTTGGCCAGGCACCACAATTACCTGGTCCGGGTATTTCATCGGGGCGCTACTGTATAACATAATCTTCTGTAACGCTCTTGCCTTCATTCTCTGGCTCTTCATTGTCCGAAATCTTTCGGCCGGAGCCGCAGGCATGGGGTCGCTCATAACGCCGCTCTTTGGTGTTTTGTGTGCCTGGTTTGAACTTGGAGAGCGGCCAGGGTACGTTGCCGGTACCGGAATGCTTTTAATTGGCATTGCACTGCTTTTTCTGGCGGTATGGACCATAAGGGGGCGCTATAATAAGGCCCCTTTGGTCAACAGGGGGTAGGTTCTTTACGATGCTTCGGAAACACTTTCGTCTTCATTGATTTCACGCAGTTCTTCAAGCTCCGCTTCAACTTCACAGATGTGACTGTACATGGCATCTGCCGCAGCCTGTCCATCCTTTGCCAGTATCGCCTCCAATATGCTTTCATGGGCGGCAAGAACTTTCTCGGAAAAATGCAGACCGGGTTTCAGGTGGCTTTTCAGGTCGATAAGCAGGTTATTGACGAAATCCAGAATCAAGATCATCACCGGGTTGCCACTTGCCTTCGCTAGCAGAATGTGAAAGGAGACCTCGTCCTTCATTGCCGGCTTTTTCCGTTTGAGGCTCTTTCTGTATGCCTCATTCAGCGCTTTCAGTTTCTCAACATCTTCCGCATCTAACCGCTCTGCGGCAAGCCTCGCCAAGTATGGTTCAAAAATCTTCCTTACCTCGCAAAGGTTTTTTACCGAGACATTTTTGAAGTAGAGAAAGCTGGCAATCATGTCCCGCGTGTTGTCCATATCCATTTCGCAAATTACCGGACCACCGCCAGCTCCTTGGCGAATTTCTATATATCCCATCGACTCCAGTGCACGCAGTGCTTCCCGCAGGGTGTGCTTGCTGACACCAAACTGGACAAGCAGATCTTTTTCGCTGGGAAGCCGGTGACCTGGGGCGAGTTTGCCGCGCAAAATTGCTTCCCGTATCTGCCTTACGATATGCATTGACCTTTTTTCCTGTATTGCAGAGTTAAACATGTGGTATCTCCCAAGTTTTTCCCTATTTTCGCCAGAAAAGCCTTGAGTGTCAAGGAAAAATATAAATATTACAATATTAAACTAGATAAAACTGGTTTGGCAGTGTGGTGGCTTGATGCTGCGGCAAAAATAATCCATATAAAACAGTAGTATGTAAATAAATAGCCATATATAACAACTTTTCTATTGACAATTATAAACCCGCATTATAATAAAGTGTATACATGATCTGGGTAATCAAAAAAGTGCTTTTGTCGTGTCTCTTTGGACGTTAGCAGCAACCATCTTGGTAAATTTGGAAACATGTTTTGTCGTTACCTAAATCGGAATAACCGAAAGCAGAAATTCATCTTGGTGGAAGTTGCTGCAAAAAGGAAAATTTCTCCCATGTTTTCCCTTTGCCTCTTCCACCAAACCACATATTTCAAAAGTCTGATATCGGACGCACTATCCTGGTTTCCCTGGTTTTGTTTATTCCAAGTAGATCAATAAACGAAAAGTGAAGGGGGGTGGTAACGGAGACTTGTCGTGCATTGTCGGCTGTGTTGTCTGCGGCTATTAAGTAGGCAGAAATAGACTCTAACGTAGAAAGGGGAATGGGAAATGTTGGGTGGATATTGGCAGAAAATTGCGGTGGTGGACTTGTCGGCGGAAAAGGTTGATTACCTTTATCCGGCTGAAGAAGATCTGAAAAAGTATATTGGTGCCAGCGGTTTAGGGGCAAAACTGCTGTACGAGAACCTCGACGCCGGGGTGGATCCTTTAAGTCCGGCAAACATCATGATTTGCATGACAGGTCCTTATGTCGGAGCAAAGGTCCCGCAGTCAGGCCGTTGGGAGTTGATTACCAAAAGCCCGTTAACCGGGATCTATCTGGAATCAGATTGCGGCGGCAAGTGGGGCCCTGCATTAAAGTCCTGCGGTCTTGACGGCATCATGGTGAAAGGCAAGGCAAAAGAGCCTGTCTACATCACCATTGTTGACGATGACATTCAGATTAAGAAGGCAACACATTTGTGGGGCAAGGGTGCCTTTGAAACAGACAAGCTGATCAAGGAAGAGCTCGGCCGCGGCTCTCAATCAATCTGCATAGGGCAAGCAGGAGAGACCCTCGTAAAGTTGGCCAGCATCATGTCGGACGGCCGTGAAGGACGTGCCGCAGGTCGCGGTGGTGGTGGCGCTGTTATGGGCTCAAAGAACCTTAAAGCAATTGGCGTCAAGGGCAGCAAAACGCCGTCAATAGCGAATCAGGAATCCTTTGACAAGCTTCTTGATGAAATCCGTACCAAGACAAAAGATGTCCATGAGGGGCCTCTGGGCACTTATGGAACTTCCTGCGCCGTTGAAATTTTCAATGATTGCGGCGACCTGCCGATCAAGAACTGGTTGTGGGGTTCCTGGGACAAGGCCCGTATGGTGTCCGGCCAGCGCCTTGCTGAAACCATCCTCAAAAAACGCTATCACTGCAGTTCCTGCCTGATCGGTTGCGGTCGAACTGTTGAGGTGCCGGACGGCAAGTTCAAGATGGAAACCGGTGGTGGCCCGGAGTATGAAACCCTCGGTATGCTTGGTTCCAACTGTCTTGTCGATGATGTTGAGGCCATTGCCAAGGCTAATGAATACTGTAACGATTTCGGCATGGATACCATTTCGGTCGGCTCAGCTATCGGCTTTCTGATGGAGGCTTGGGAGCACGGCATGATTTCCGCGAAAGATACCGGTGGCCTGGAAATGACGTGGGGCAACGGTGAAGCCATGGTTGAGATGGTGAAGAAAATCGCCTTGCGCCAGGATATCGGCGAAGACTGTTCACAAGGAATCCTGGCCGCCGTGAAGCGGGTCGGCCCTGCCAGTGCCGAGTTCGCGGTTCACACCAAGGGGCTGGATTTCCCTGCTCACGATCCCCGCGGCCGTGGTGGTCTTGGTGTTGCCTATGCAACCTCTAACCGTGGTGCCTGCCATATGCAGGCTTATAACCAGGATTTCGAGGGAGAAGGCTGCTTCAACATTGCTGATCTTGGCTATGATGCGCCAATGCCTCCTTATACCAATGAGGGCAAAGGTAAGTTTGTTGCCGACCAGCAGCATTTCATGAGCATGATGGATTCCCTCAAACTCTGCAAGTTCTCTGTTTTCGGCGGCATGACGGTCGGTCCGATGACCCAGTTCTTGAATCATATCACGGGGTGGGGGTTAACGAATGAGCAGTGGCTGGAATGTGGTGAGCGTATCTTTAACCTGAAGCGCTTGTTCAATACGCGCGAGGGTGTTTCTCGCAAGGATGATACCCTGCCACCGCGAATCCTGACCAGTCCTCGTCAAGGTGGCTCCGGCGATTATGTGCCTGATCTGGGTTTCATGCTGCGCGACTACTACCGTGCGCGCGGTTGGGATGAGTGGGGAATTCCTACACCGGAGACTCTCAATCGTCTCGGTCTGGATCAGTACGATTACCGTAAGGGTCCTCGTACCACGGAAAATCAGCGTTAGTGTTCACATGTTGTTCATTACAAACTGCTCCGTCTGTTGTC
>JAQUHN010000178.1 GCA_028683555.1 Geobacteraceae bacterium
GTCGCTGCCTGGTCTGAGACCGCGACGGGCTGACGGCCTTCGGGGCGCGCTTCCATTACCCAGCGTTTGTCGTTCTGGCTCTTCTTCTGGCTGCTTTCGTCACTCAGGTGGACCTCCACGCGCGTGATAGTGTCGCTGATTCGGTCCAGGACGCCCGCCACCGTGCTTCTGACCTGAGCGGCCAGCGCCTCGTTTCCTTCGATATTACTGTCTGTGTTGATTTGAATCTTCATGGATTGCTCCTTTTGTGATTTTTTCGACACCGTGCTTCACCGTTTCTCTGACTATACTCAACCCTTGGAACCATAGGATCATGCCGATCAACCCCGCCAACAGCCCCCCCCACAGCCCAATGGCGATGCGCGTGGCTTTCTGCGCCCGGTCTTTCTCCCACCAACTCGCCGGGCGAATGCCCTGCGCCAGAAACGTTATGACTCCGGCAAGGTTCACGCAAATCAGGTTGACCAGAAACAGCGACAGCGCGCCTAGTGCCGGTTCCGGATGCCCGCCGCCCAGCATCAGCCCGAACGTCACCAGCGGCGGCAATAACGCTACCGCCACCATCACGCCGATCAAAGCTGCCGAGACACCGGTGGTGAATGCCAGTGTGCCGGCACAGCCCGACGCCAATGCCACCGCGATGTCGCCCATCTTCACCTGCGTGCGCGATGCCACTTCGGACAATGCCGGGTCCACGTGCACCAGCACGCCGAAGAGCACCGACAACACCATTGATGCCGCAATCCCGGCCAGGGCCGTCAGGAGCGCGCTCCGCAGCAACGGCATGTCACCCAATGTCGTGCTGAGCGACAATGCCACGTTCGGCCCGAGCAGCGGCGCAATCACCATCGCCCCGATAATGATTGCCACGCTGTTCTGTTGCAGACCGATAGCCGCCACGACGGTGGCCAGCATCGCCATCGCCAGGTAAACCCGCGAACACCGCGCGCCATCTTTGATATCCTCGTACAGCTCATGCCGGCTGATCCGCTCCGGAGGTTTTTCCTCGGGCTGAGATTGTTCGGGCGAGACGGCTGGTTCAGGCTTGGGGTGCGGTAATGTCGCTTCGACAGGCAGAATAACCACCCGATTGCCCACCGCATCGGCGTACCGTTTCTCTAAAAAATCCAGCACCCCTTCGCTATGTTCAACATCCAATAAAATACGCACCAGCACTTCACCGTCCGGGAGCCGGATTTGCCGGTACTCAAGCATAGTGTGCTCCTCGAGATGCTCCCGGACTTCGTCGCCATCCTTCTCCCGCAACACCATCTCAATCAAACGCAGTGCCATAGGGGTACCATCCTTTCCAGTTCCGGATTTCTGCAGGTCTTGGCTAAAGTGCTTGAGCTCGTAAAGCTTGTCACCGGGTTGCGTCTTCAGGCAGATACCCGGTCGGCAGGCCGTGATTACAGGATTATTTCTTGGACACTTTCATGATCAGGACTACCAGCAGGACCACCACCAGTACGCCTATCACCGTCCAAAGCCACATCCCTCCGCCCGCCCAGCCGCCCATCCAGCCACCGGTATGGTCCATCATAGAGCCTCCGTCTGTATGGTTCATCGTAGACCTCCTTTCGTCGCGCTACGGCCGGCCCCCCACGTGGGATCATTCCTCCGGCGCTGACTTTCGTACTTTCCTGGCCGGGCTGTATTCACCGGCATACCCGGATATTCCCATCATCAATCGCAACAAACCATAACTGAGCCAGCTCATCAACCGGACGCTTGAAGGCTGCTGTTTCCAGTTGTCCGCCTGGATCCGCCTGCCATCGATCTCCACAGTCTGTTTCAGACTTTGCCTCAGGGTCTCGCCAAATCCTTCATCGTCAACGACAACATTTGCTTCCCGAGAAAGCAGCAGGCTGAAGGGATCGATATTTGAAGACCCCACAGTAGCCCAATGCCCGTCAATCACCGCCACTTTGGCATGCAGGAAACTCTTGTGGTATTCATAAATTTCGATTCCCGCATCGAGAAGATTGCCGTAGAGCGCTCGCGAGGCATAATGCTGGAGGAAATATTCCACTTTCCCCTGCAGCAGCAAGACTACCCGTACGCCACGACCGGCCGCAGTGACAAGCGCACGACGGAAATCAAGCCCCGGCAAAAAGTAGGCATGGGCAAGAATAATCTCGGATTTTGCCCGTTCGATCGCCTGCAAATACGCCTTTTCAATGTCACGACGATGGCGGAAATTGTCCCGCACCAGGAATGCCGCACTCATCTCCCCCCCGGTAAAGGTTGAAACAGGAATTTCCCCGCCGTTGACCACCCCTTTACGAAATCGACTCCACGCCACCATTGACCAGTGGCGCCGGACGGAAAGGCGGATCTCTTCCACCAGCGGGCCTGTTACGGCTACTGCGTAGTCGTAGCGGGGGGGCACGTCAGCCGTCGATTCCCTGTCATCAATAATGTTGATCCCCCCGACAAAGGCGGTTTCCCGGTCCACCACCGCAATTTTCCGGTGCATCCGGCGCAGGCGCTCGCGCCGGAACGTCCAGCGGGAAATCTTGGGCCGGAAGACGAGCGCCATCACACCGCCTGCCCGAAGATAGTCCAGCATGCTCCGCGGCAAATCCTTTGACCCGTAGCCGTCGATCAGCAGATAGACGCTTACTCCGCGCAGGGCAGCCCGCTTCAGCGCGTCCGCAATCCTCTGTCCGGTGGGGTCATTTTCATAGATATATGTCTCAAGGTAAATTTCATGCCGTGCCCGGTCGAACGCCGCTTCGATGGCGGGAAAATAGTCTTCCCCATTGTGTAACAGGGTAACCTGATTGCCCGAAATAAATCCGGACAAAGTCGCAGGCACCATAGCTTGATGAAATTTTCCAAGAAGTTCTTTCCCGTTGGACAAAATAAGTACCCGTTTCCCTGTTCACAGCCCAGGATATGGCAGCCATCTACGAAGACAACGATTTGTTGCCAGTGTCAAGAGGTTTGCATTGTGTAGCTTGGCGGTGTATAGAGCAGTATCAAAATCCCCTGTTTTGAGTTCAACCCCATGACCGGCGACACAACCATAATGTCACCACTTTCCAGGGTAGTGACCGTCGTCTTGCCCTCCTGAAGCACCGACGGAGGAAAGACGCTGGTAACCGAGGTACCTTCTCGTTTCTTGTTCGTAGCCACCACAACGGTTCCGTCAGGTTTTGCGACTATGATCTCCTTCATGTTCTTCTCTTTGACGAATTGATTAAGATACTGATTAATCTGGTCGTAGTTATTCCTGATCATTTCGCTGCGCACCGCCCAGCTAAGAGGCACTGCAACAAGACGAAGATACGACTTGTTCTGCTCTGTAAAAATCCGGTTCGCACTTTCCGACACTTGTGCCTTGGCACTGTTGACGGCAATATTTTTCCACATATACATACCTGCAACGGCAAGAACCAGAATCACAATGGTAATGGAGTGCCAATGGGTCATGATAAAAGATTTGTTGACTCTCTGTTCCGGCTGTTGTTCAACGCTTGCGCCGGGATCGAGTTTTTCTTCTGAATCTCTAGGGTCTTTGGACATGAAAAACCTCCTCTGTTTTTAGATTTACAGCTCCACCAGCTTCAATTTCAGCGACTAGCTGATCCGGAAACCGAACTGAAGCTCATTGCTGCAGCAGCGAGCATTGCTAACAGCAGTATCCCGAAAAATGGATACAACATACCTGCGGCAATGGGGACACCGGCGCTTCATCCGGCCTCACTCGTGTTTCCAAACACCGGAATTACCTCCTGTCAGCCGGTTCATCAACCCAGTATCCTTTGCGATTGTAGTGTCGATGCAGTCCGGCCTCATAATCCCGGCTCAGCAGAGACTCCTCCGTGTATTCCGGCGACTGCTTGATGTCCTCGAGAGTAAGATTGACAAAGACTTTCGACTCGGTCCAGCTGACACGCTCGATCCATTGCGGGGAAACCAGGACTTTTTTCCCCGGCCACCAGTTTTGTGTATCGACAATCAGATAGCGAATCGCCCAGGTCTCATCATCGATGATGAAGTCCTCGACGTGACCAATCTCGCCGTCTTCGGCTTGAATGTGATAGCCACTCACTACACGGGTGCTGCGCAAATGGGGATCCCATGCTTTCGCTCCTTGGTTGGATTCTCTCCATTTTTTACTGTCTCGCGCAATAAAGGGATACGCCCCCATATGTATGGGCCATCCCAATACATCGGCCAGTCATAATACCCGTAGTAGGACTCCTCGAACTGCCGCGAAACAGGCTGGTCACTGTTCAGAGAAGGACTTTCCTCAATCTGTTTTTTGGTCAAGTTAACTTCGATGTGATGCTGTTCTTTAATCACGGAAACCAACGCATACGGAGAGATCAATACCTGCCTGCCCGTAAGCCAGTTTCCCGTGTCGGCGACAAGATAGCGAATCGTCCAGTGCCGGTCATCGAAGTAGAATTCTTTGGCCTTTCCGATTTCCCCCTCAAGGCTGTCCAGTTTGTAACCCTTCAGTTTTTTGGCGTTGTGCAGCATAGCTGACCTCTTTTCGTTCTTTGATTTTGTTTGCTTTTTCAAACATAGCCATGCTTTTCGCTATGCACCGTTACCATTGAACGTCCCGCTTTCTCTGATCTTTTCTGCAACCTTCCTGAAGTGAAAACCGTAGACGGCATATGTTATGGCCAGCGGAAAGAGCCGCGGTTTTCTGACGAGAGTCCAGAAGAAGAGCTTCCAGAAGTGGAGCCTCTCTTTGCCGATCACACCCAGGAAGAGCATCGATTTGAAGAGTGCCCCGACATATCCCGGCTGGAGATGAAATTTCCCGAGATGCAGCGGCCGGTACTCCCGGAGAAGCCTGATCACCCGCTGATAGTAGTTCTTGGGTGAGTAGATCGTGTTGAGGATTGTCAGGTAGCCGCCCAGGAGCTCATCGGTTTTCATCCGGGTGATAAAGTTGAGGTCGAGGGGCGTGTTGCTTCCGGTGCCTTCCCCCAGGAGCCTCCCTTCCCGAAACATGCGCTGGTGGAGTCTGGTTCCACGTATGGCGGATAGCAGTCCAACCATGGCAGTGACGATGCCGCTCTCCTGGATAAAAAGTATCTGCTTGTCGAAAATCGAGGGAGGGTCACTGTCGAAGCCGACGATAAATCCCCCATGCACCTGCAGGCCGGCCCGCTGGATGGATTTGACCGATGCCAGCAGGTCGCGGTTCCTGTTCTGCACCTTGCCGCTCTCGGCGTGGCTCTCCTCGTTAGGGGTTTCGATACCGATAAAGACCTCCTCGAACCCGGCCCTGACCATCAGTTCCATGAGTCGGGGGTCGTCGGCCAGGTCGATGGACGCCTCGGTGTAAAAGTAGAATGGGCGCCCTTTTCCTTCCATCCAGTCGATGATGGCGGGGAGAACCTCCTTCTTCAATTTTCCCTTGTCGCCGATGAAGTTGTCGTCAACGAAAAAGACTGCCCCGCGCCATCCCCGGACATAGAGGCTGTCCAACTCGGCGATCAACTGATCCCGCGTCTTGCTTCTCGGCCGTCTCCCGAACAGCGCGGTGATATCGCAGAACTCGCAGTCAAAGGGGCACCCCCGGCAATACTGGATATTCATGGCGGCATAGTTTCTGACATCTATCAGGTTCCAGAGCGGGATGGGTGTAATCGTCAGGTCCGCCCATTGGTCATCGGAATAGAGATGCCGTGCTCCACCTTTGCGCAGGTCCGCCAGAAAGGTCGGAAGGGTGACCTCCGCCTCTCCCAGCACCAGGTGGTCCACTTCGGGAAAATCATCGTGGCAGGCGGTAAAGAGAGGGCCACCGGCAACGGTCTTCACTCCCATCTGCCGACAGCGGGCAATAACCTGCTGCGCCGATTTCCGCTGGATGGTCATGGCGCTGATGAAGACGTAATCCGCCCACTCCAGGTCCTCGTCGGAAAGGGAGCGGACGTTCATGTCCACGAGCCGCTTTTCCCAATCTTCGGGGAGCATGGCAGCTACCGTCAACAGTCCCAGCGGTGGAAAACTCGCCTTCCTGTCGATAAATTTCAAGGCATGCCGAAAACTCCAGAAGCTGTCCGGATAGTGCGGATACACAAGGAGAATCTTCATTACCGCGCTCCGATCTCTGAAAGTATCATCGTGCGAGACAGCTCAGCCCAGGTTTTCCTCGAGTTTCATTTCCAGGTCATCGATATTGACCCTGAAAACCTCTCCGTCCCGGTCCTCACTCCGCACAATGCCTTCCTTGACCCACACGAGGATAACATCCTTGCTTACGCCGAATTTGGATTCCGCTTCCTCCAAGGTGCTCCAGCTATCTCCGAGCATGGACATAAAGACCCCTCCCGATTCATTTTGTAGTCCTAATACAGGACAGTATACAAAAACCTGAGAACTTGTCTTCCCCTCCGGATTAACTCCGAGCATGCAGCGTGACAGAATTGGAGCCTGGGCCTGCCCCCAGGAACTTATTGAAGCCCCGTCCCTGTCCGCCACTGGAGCAGCACCTGGTTCTTATGTTCTTTTGTTTTGAACCTGAGATAATCCTTCTTGTCCAGATCGAAGAGCTGTTTCCTGTAGCGGGTGGTAAGATCGTACCACCCGTTGATTCTCATGCTGAAACGACGTTCTTCGGCATAGCTCATCGTATTCATGAAAGCCTGAATCGCCAGATAGTTCCGGACAGCGTTGCGCTCAATCGCACCGCGCCGCCCACCGATATAGACTGGTTTGCCGTCTCCGTCCGTTCCGGTCACCGTGAAACCTGCCTTGCTCCGACCGAATGTCGCAAAATAGGCCCTTTCCGCAAGGCGAAGCGCAACACTCTCACTGTATTCATAACTGACGCGAACAAAAGTCCTTTCCCCGTCGAGGGGTATGGCCTCGAACCTCATCCTGTGGTTCCTGGTGCTGAACGGACCGACATCGGCACTGAGCATGATATCCAGATACCCCTGCCGCTGTTCGACTTTCCGGTACCGGCAGATGACTTGCCGCGTATCTTCCGGCGGTTGATAGACTTTGCGGCCGACGTAAAAGGTCAGCAGCCAGTCACCCTCCAGCTTCTTATAAGTGCACGCCTTGACATTAGGAGTAAGGGAGACGATATCGCACCAGTTTGCCGGAACCTTGAGTACATTGACCACGCTGCTGAAAGGATACTCGAAGATCCCGTACACATCCACATGCGCTCTTTCGTCCCTCTCGAAGGACTCCACAAAGAGAGGAAGACCGAAGCTGCTTCTCTCCAGTCTGGCCATGTTCCTGTGATAGATATCGAGCAGGATGTCTTCGCCCTGGCGAGGCTTTTCGACAGCTGAAGCGGAAACGGCGGAAAAAAGTATCGCCACAGCCACCAGGCACAGAAAAAATTTCGTTAGTTTATTGATCGTATGCATCTCTTTCAGATGATTCACGTGTACCTTGTTACACACACCAGTTACGAAATAGACGGTCTTGGCGGTTTTCATGGTATCTCGCCCCAGTCTCAAGTGGACTTTCACTTCGCTTGAGGTTAGGGAAATAAGCAATTCTGCCGACTGGAGCACGTAGGCAACAGCCGGCAGATAACACGCAGTCTATTTGGACGCCCTGTTGGTCATACGGTTCAATTACTCCCTGGTCTTACCTGTGCAGTACCTATGGGAATCATCAAAACCTGCTGCCCGGACAG
>JAQUHN010000179.1 GCA_028683555.1 Geobacteraceae bacterium
GGTTCCGGCAACTCTGCACTTGTAGCGGTTGAACAATTTCCCTGGGCTGCAGCGGAACCATGCCAATCGGCCGGTTGGTGGTCGTTGCCGATTCAGTTGTCGGATTGAACGCTCCATGGTACTTTGCAACAATGATATTTTTTTTGACCCGCTGTAAGGAATGTGGCTGACGTTTCATTACCGGTCATTTGATGATGGAGATTTCGGGCGATTTCGCCATTTTATTGATTTTACAGAATATTCTCGAGTATTACCGCTCATTGCAAAGGATCTGAACAATGACCAATAACGATCTGCTTCGCCGGCTCCGCTACGCTTTGAAACTGAACGGGGTAATAATGGCGGAAATATTTGCCTTGGCCGGCTATGAAATCGGTCCGGCTGATGCGTTGAAGTTTTTGAAAAAAGAGGAAGAACAGGGTTTCGTCGTCTGTGACGATACGGTAATGACATTTTTTCTCGATGGCTTGATTCTTTACAAACGCGGCAGGCAAGATAACGCTGCTTTCAAGGCCCAACCTGCGGCGGGGGGCCTGACCAATAACCTCATTCTGCGGAAACTTCGAATCGCCCTGGAGTTGAATGATGAGGCAATGATCAATATCCTGAAACTGGCGGGTGTTGTTATTTCAAAATCCCAGTTGTCGGCGATGTTTCGCTCCGTCGAACATAGGAATTATAAGCCATGCGGTGACCAGTTCATGCGTAATTTCATCCGAGGCCTTACGCTGGTCCCGAAAAACGCGGCACAGAAGAATTCCCCCGAGTAGTTCCGGGATGGTCCAGGTATGAACAGTTTTGCGCTTTTTACCGACGTGAGCATCAATCCACAGCGGAGGTCAGGGGTCGGCGCCTATTTGCTTGTTCCCGCGTCGTACGTTGAACTTGCGCCGCACGATATTGACCGGGCCGCTGTTTCTGCAGCAATCCGGTTCAAGAGATTTACCGATACTTCATCGACAAAGCTCGAGGTGCAGACGGTGCTGTGGGCGCTGGAAAATTTCCGGGCCGAAGCAGAACGCTCCGCCCCTGCAAGGCTGCGGGTTTTTACTGACTCGCAGTGCGTAGTGGGGCTCCGTGCAAGAAGGGCCGGCCTGGAGGCCAACAACTTCCGTTCCCGGCGCTCGGGGCTACTGTTGGCAAACACTGCCCTCTATCGCGCATTCTTCCAAGCTTGTGACGAGCTGGGGGTTGAGGTGATCAAGGTGGCAGGGCACTCCCGCGCCTGCACACGCGACACCGTGCAGCAGATTTTTTCGTATGTCGATAAGGAAGTGAGAAGAGCACTTCATTATGGGGATGCTCCATAGGCCGTTTCCGGTGATTTGCCTGCTACATGGCTTAAACATATTGACAGGTTCAACTCTACGCTCCACAATGTCGCCGGATAAAACGATTTTGTCCAAACCTTGGCCGTTGACCCTGGAGACAGGGGCGAATGAAGGATAGTCAACGTACTATTAGGAGACGCGGATGATAAAAAAGAAATATGTCATTGGATTGTGCTGTTGTGCGCTTTTTGGCTTCGGCTGTGAAACAAAAGTTCTCAGGCAGGATATTCCTGTCTCGACCAATCCGATGGGCGCCAAAATTTATGCAGACGGCAATTTCGTCGGCCAAACACCCGGCACTGTTTCTCTCGAGCGAACCCGTAACCATATTTTGACGCTGGTTAAAGAGAACTACCGCCAGCAGGATGTGGTGATTACCAAACAGTACCAGTCCAATAAAGTGCTGATGAATGCCGTCAGGTCAGGGCTTGATTCGGGGCTTTTCTTCAAGGACAAAAGAATGGGTATCAATAGCGGTTTCGGCTCCATTTCCCGTCAGGAAGAAACGGGAGAAGCCTATAACCTTGTGCCGGCAACGGTAAGCGTGAGCCTGCTGCCGCTTTCCGGCGCCGCACTGTCCCCCGCTGGTGCGGGAGGGTACCCTGCAGATGCTGCCGCGGTTGATTCCCAACCTGTCCCTGCCAACCAGGATATCACCGCCAGGGATGTTGTTCAGGCAGGGGTTGTCGCGGGTGCTGCTGTCGGGGCTGCGCAGGTGAAGCCGATTGAAAAGAACTGGCAAACGTCATCGTCGTCAAAAAGTTATGTCGAGCCCGACGGTACCCAGGTTACAAAAAAATCCAGTACTTCCGTGGGAGTCAGTGTAAACCCTGCACAAATCATCAATACCCTTGACACGCTGTTCAAGTGATAAAGGAATTTTCCCCTATGAAAAAAATAACGAACGGTGCACTTGCAATCCTGATGGTACTTATGCTGAGCGGTATGGCACTGGCAGTGGATCTGACGGCCCTTGACCAGGTGAGCGTCAGTATGACCAGATCTGAAGTGCTGGCGCTGCTTGGCAATCCCGATGATGTGGTTGACGCGGGACGTGGCCTGAAGGCCGAAGTCTACAAGGTTGCCGACATGATGCCCATGGTAGGGGCCGGCTGCATTTACCAGGATGACCAGCGTCTTGCCGGTCAGGCCTTTATTTTCCAGGGAAAAGTGGGCAAGGAAGCGGTCGAGAGATTGCTCGAACTGGGATTTGCTCTTATGGAAGAGCAGGATGGGACTTTCCGTCTGCTCGGCAAAGATGACGACACGGGTCGACCGCTGGTGGCTCACATTGCCTTCAATGACGGCATGACGGTGATCATGACATTTGAAAAAGGTTTTTATGACCAGCGGGTGAAATAGTCGCCATCCGGAAACAACTGACTAGACGCTATCGATAGCCGGGACAGATGATCGGGCGCTGTCCGCTTCTGTATCATTTGATGATTTGAAGCTGCCGGCACCCGGCCAGTGGCTTGCGTATCGTCTGTCCCAGGAGAGCATTGTGTTTTCTATGCCTGAAAGGGGGCTTGCCATGCATGGTGAGCCCCCTTTTAGGTTTTGTTTCAGCTTGTTGCAGTGGTGGTTGGTTTTCTTTTGCCTGATTTTCTTCACGAGCATTTAAACGTTCAGTCTTGCAGCAGATCGCGGAAAAACCTGAACCAATTGTCGCCCATGATATCGCGGATGGCACTGTCGGGATAGCCGGCATCGGCCAGCAGAGCGGCGAGAGCGGGCAGCCGGGCATGATCCTCGAATCCTTCGCAGACGGTGTCATAGCCGCCGAAATCGGTGCCCAGGCCGATCCCGCCAGGGCCGAATTTTTGCACGAACCAGTCGATCTGACGGAAGAGCAACGATAGATCGGCCCGCCCGTCCGGGGACAGCATGCCGGGGTAGGCGGCGACACCGATCACGCCGCCGCGGGAGAGGATGATTCGTATCTGTTCGTCCGAAAGGTTGCGGGGCGTATCGCAGTGGGTCCGGAAGCCGGTGTGGGAAGATATGAGCCGGCCGGGAAACAGCTCGGCGACATCCTTGAAACAGGGGTCCGAGAGGTGAGCCGTGTCGATGGCAAATCCGAGTCGGTCCAGTTCCTCGACCAGCTTGCGGCCCATCCTGGTCAGCCCCTCCGGGTTGGGGACCGTATTGCCGTCTGCTATGCGGTTTTTTCCCACATGGGTCAAGCCGACCATCCTCACGCCCTGCTTTTTAAGCGCTTCGGCAGGAAATTCCGCCAAGGCGTCGGCGTTTTCCAGCAGCAGCAGCGCTCCAGGCGCTCCGCTGCCCCGATAACAGGTATCAAGTTCATTCACGGTTGTTATGGGTTCAAGTTTGCGGATGTTCTGCCCGGCATAGCTCAGTAGGTGACGAAGATTGTCCGCCGCCCTTGCCGGCCCGTTGAAGGCGTCCGTGCAGTAGAGTACCGAGACGATGATCCGGACCCCGCCAGCGGCGAGTTTCGGCAAACTGATCCAGGCGTCCTGTGTTTCGTCGAAGGGGGTGTCCGGGTGGTGGCTGAGCAGGTCGTAGAGCAGGTCCACATGGCTGTCTATCGTGGCGTACATAGGAGCGTTCCTTGTCGGGTGGTTTGATATTCATCCAGAAAGTATCAGCCGTAACCGATACGAAAACGATTTCATGGTTGCGGTCTCGTTGCTTGCCGTTCAGGCGAAAAATATGCTGAATAGCGTGAGAAAGAGGAGCTGGCAGGCGGCAACAATCCAACCGTTTCTCAGCATGGAGCGCATGTCGTCGGATTCGGCGAAGCCGAGCGAACTGAGCATGTTGGCGCCCGGGAACACGAAATTGTGCACCCTGGTAGCCACCACCAGTGCCAGCGACCAGGCCAGCATCGATACCGCATAGCCTGTCAGCAGGGGGGTGAACATCTCGTGCAGCAGTTTCAGGGTGGCGACTGTCGCACCGCTGATGCCGAAGGCGCCGAGAAAACCGCCGGTCATCACGATTCCCGCTTTGCCGCCCAGTTCCATCAGCGGTTTGAGGAGCGTGGCCAGTGCCGCGAAGCCGCCCGCTTTTTCCACGAACAGGATGAACGGGTCCAGCAGCAGGAACAGCAGAAACAGGCCGACATTTCCCGCCATCCCCTTGACGACCAGTTTCAGGATCTCGTCGGCCTTCAGCCCACCGACCAAGCCGGTGATGAAGGACAAACCGAGCATGATGACGACCACGAATGACGTGGGGGCCTTGACGATGATACCGTAGACCACTGCTGCCAGGAACGAAAAAGTGAATACCGTGGTGGCGCGCCGACTCCGGGCGGTCGGTTCGAAGTGAACTATTTCGTCCGGCTTTTCATACGGAGTTATGTCCCTGGTTTTCTGCTGGATCCGCTGGATGACGCACCAGGTGACCAGTAGGGTGATGGCGGCGACCGGGCCGGAGACAAAGAGCAGCATCTCGCCGTAACCGATTTTGGTCAGGCCGAGCAGGGTGATGACCGGCGGCGTAAAAGGGCCGAGGATCAGTGCCTCTTCGCCCACTGCCTGGAAAATGACCCCCACGGTACTGCGCGACAGGCCGACCGCGGCGGCGACCGGCAAGACAATCGGCGCAATGACGGCATTGCCTCCTGCCATGGTGCCGAGCAATCCGACCACCACCAGGCAGGACAGCATGATACCGAGCATGGCCTTCTTCTCCGTGTCCACACCGATGGTATGGATGATCCGGTAGACGATGACGCGCGCCACGCCGGTAGTGTTCAGCACCTCGCCCAGTCCGCGTCCCAGCATGATGATCAACCCGACCAGGGCGAGAAAGGAACCGGTGGCGTCCGCTAGTGCCGCACCGAACGAGACGAGGGTCTGATGGCTGAGCAGCGCGCCTGCTACGACGCAGATGGCGGTAGCCGTCAGGATGTCGACATTGCGGAACACCAGAACGATGTAGAGCACGAGAGGCAAAAGCCCCAGCAGCCCCAGCCAGAGCGCGGGATTCATGTCCAGTGACATAGTGCTACCTTTCCGGAAAGGGAGTTCGTCATGGGAGCGCCGGTAAAGCCCGCAACAGTTCCATGGCAGGTTCGTTCGGGCTCCGCTCAATAGATGGATAATTGTATGAGCGTTTTGGTTACGCCGCAAAGTAAACCCGGGGAACGGGCAAGTCAAGAACTTAGCTCGTTTTCATCCGGGAACTCCGGACCAGGCGCTGATGGTTTCCTGTCCTATCTCGATCATGTTCTGTCGGTAGTGGCCGAGAGCGGGCAATAATTTACCTTGACACCAGTGAAATGTCGACATTATGGTTAAAAATATTATAAGAGATGGTTTATTGTCACCTCTTTACCGTAATCTTTTCACGACAGGTATGTGCCAGATGCGAATTTCCATGCCGGTTATGCTAGTACTTCGTTTGCTAGGAGTCCTTTTCTGCTTCATTTTTGTTTTTGCCGGCTGTGAAAAGAGTGGCCCTTCAACGGACGATCTTGACTGCTATGATTACCGGGATACTCAACGACTGGTTCGTCTGGTGCGTTCGGCGGCCGACCGGATCGCGCAAAAAGGAACTGCTGCATTTGAGGTTTTTCGACAACATCCCAAAGACTGGACCTATAAAGACGCTTATCTTTACGTTTACGACGGTTCGGGAAAGTGCATTTTTCACGGCGGCACACCGGAACTTGAAGGACGCACCCTGTGGGATGTCCAGGATATTTCCGGCAAGTATTCTCTGCAGCTTGCCTTTAAGATGGCGCGCAACCCGGCCAACCCTCACGGGTGGGTCCACTATGCCTGGAATTCGCCCAATCGATTGAACCCCCAGGAAAAAAGCTCCTGCCATTTTCTTGTAACCATGCCTTCAGGCGAAGAAGTTCTTGTCGGCGGCGGGCTGCCGAATTTGCCCGTTGAGCGAAGCTTCGTCCGGTTTGCGGTCGATGAAGCGGTATCGCTGTTGGAACGGCAGGGACTCGCGGCCCTGGATACAATCCGTTCTCCGGCATCGGAATTTCGTTTTCTGGGAACCTCGGTTTTTGTCTTTACGGCCAATGGGACGACCCTGGTCGACCCCGCCCTGTTTTTGCCGTACAACCGCAACATCCTGAACTATGAGGATGATACCGGCCATCGACCGATTCGTCGACTCATCGAGCAACTGCACAAGGAGCCTTCCGCCTGGGTAGTCCTGGCATCCCGCAATCCACGCTCCATCAACATGATGAAAAAGGGGATGTACGGACGAAAGTGCACTGTCAACGGCCAGCAACTCTATGTGGCCGGCATATCGGATTTACCGAAACCGGCCTGGATGAATTGAGATGAAAAAGGAATCGAACGAAATCATCTACGGCGTCGACGATGTGCCTCCGCCGGGAGCGTTGTTGATGCTCAGTTTGCAACAGATGATGCTGCTGTTTACGGCTGCGACTTTTCCGGCGCTGCTTGTGCGTGAGGTCGGCGGGAGTGTTGATGTCGCCAGTTCCATGGTTGCCATGACCATGGTAGCGGCCGGTCTGGGATCGATCCTGCAGGCCCTGCGTTTGCCGGGCGTCGGTTCCGGATACCTGTGCCCGAATCTTTGCGGCCCTTCTTATTTAGGGGTTTCACTGCAGGCCGCGTGGCATGGGGGTTTTCCCGTCATGCACGGCATGATCGTCTTTGCCGGGGTGCTCGAAATTCTGCTGGCGAATATCATCCGTCACATTCGCTTTCTTTTCCCCTCGGTGGTGGTGGGGTTGGTGGTCATGATGGTCGGCGTAAACGTCATTGCCGTTTCGGTGACGAATTTCTTCGGCGTTGCCTATGCATTTGACAGCGTTCGCGGCGCCGACCTGCTGGTAGGATGCATCGCGCTGTTGACGATGGTAGGCTGCAACCTCTGGGGTCGCGGACCTTTACGGATGTATTGTCTGCTGATCGGTATCCTGGTCGGCTAGGGAGCCGCGCTGCTGCTTACGCCGGAGATCCGGGCCGGTTACGAGGTGTTGCAGAGTAAGCCCGTTTTTGCGCTGCCGGTATACGACTGGCGGGAACAGTTTCTGTTGTCGTTCAGCGCAGAACTGGCGGTGCCTTTCATCATCATAGCGGTGTGCGGCAGTCTCAAATCGTTCGGCAACCTGCTGGCCGCGCAAAAAATTTCCGAACCGGATCTGAAAGAGGTCAAGATGAAACCGGTGGCCAACGGTCTCGTGGCCGACGGGATTACCACCGCCATGGCCGGATTCATGGGCGCGATGGCGGTGGATACCTCATCGAGCAATATCGGCCT
>JAQUHN010000025.1 GCA_028683555.1 Geobacteraceae bacterium
CAGGAGATAGTAACGTTCTGTCTACCGGAAAAATGCAGAATTGACCGAATAGCAATCCAAATAGTTATTTTACTACAAGCAGTTAGACACGCATAGTGCGAGCTGACGCACCGACTACTGAGCAAAAAGAAAATTGGTCCGGCAGGCTCACTGTTAGCACTATTGACGGCAATCACCGGTTTGCGTCAGACGTAGAACCGACTGCAAAATTTCATACGGCAGCCGATGCATACACGGAGCAGCTACCGAAACGGTCGGAAACTGAGATATGCCGTGGTATCGGAGACTTCGGAGCTCTGTTGCGCGTCAGGAATTGGCTAAGAAAAGCAGGTATATGGGGCTAATGGAGGGTATGAAGTATTCGGCGAAGAACTCAGCCGACAAAGTCAGAATAGAAGGATTTTACCTTTACCAGATATGCTCTTGTCTCACGTGGCAGAAAACTGCCTTTTCTGTCCACGTTTCCCGGCCCCCAATTATATGCAGCAAGGGCGGAATCCAGATTCCCGTCATACCTGTCGAGCATTTGACGGAGATACCGGGTTCCTGCCATGACATTCTGCTCCGGATCGAACGAATCTGTTACTCCCAAATCGCCAGCGGTTCCCGGCATGAGTTGCATAAGTCCGCGTGCGCCGGCAGGTGAAACCGCGCTGGAGTTAAAATTGCTTTCTGCCTTGATAACCGCCTTGATCAAGCCGGGCTCAACATTATAGCGCCGTGAAGCCTTGCTTATAATGTCAGCCAGGGATTTCGGCACAACCTGCACGTCTGCAGTAGCAACAGTGGCGGAAACAGAATTCAGGGGGAGATTCACAGGAACGGCGTTGTCACTGGCGGTCTCGGGAGAGTCTTGTGATACCGCACCGGCAGCAGTTCGATAGCTTGCCAATGCCTGGAGTAGATTTTCAGACGGAGCAAGAGAGTACGAGGGGTCAGTTCCCTGCGGAGCGGTCTGCAGAGTGAGTGCATCACGCATCATGCGAAGACGAAGCAACTCGGCCCGTGCAGTGGCCAAAGATGGATCTGTCGGCAACGTGTTTTTTCCTGCCCCGCTCGTGGCGAGAATCCGGGCAAAGGCTGCATTGGTTCCGGATTGCTCGACGGTTGTGGCTTTCCGCAAGGAAGATTCGTAATCCTGCGGAGAAAGATTGTCAACAGGGCGTATGGACATTAATTGACTCCCGGACTCAACTGGCGAATGCCAGTTCCGGTGCAAACATCTTCTTCTTTTTCAACTTTTCGATAAACGTGGTGCGTTTCAGGTTCAACAAAGTCGCAGCTTCCTTCTTATTACCCCCGGTCTTTTCCAGAGCCTGGAGAATAAGTTTATTTTCGAATTCTTCCACGGCACTGCTGAGACAAATGCCACCGTGGGGAAGCGGGACTGTTTCCAAGCGGGGCTTGGCAGCATTGCCGCGATATTTATCGGGAAGCTCCTGAAGGGTTACCGTACCGGTTCCTTTCAGAATAACCATTCTTTCGACCAGGTTCTCCAATTCACGAATATTGCCGGGCCATTCAAAGGCAACAAGAGCTGCCATCGCTTCCTGGTCGAAGCCCTGCACACTGCGCCTGTTATCGCGGTTGAACTTCTCAATAAAGTTTTCGATCAGGAGAGGGATATCCTCTTTCCTTTCACGAAGGGGAGGGATAATGACAGGTATCACGGAAAGACGATAGTACAGGTCCTCGCGGAACAGCTTTTCTTCGACAAGTTTTTCAAGATTCTGATTTGTTGCGGCAATTATCCTCGTGTCGATTTTCTTGGAACGTGAGGCTCCGACCGGCTCCAGTTCACGGTTCTGCAAAACCCTCAGCAGCTTCACCTGGAGACTGGTCTTCATATCGCCGATCTCATCGAGGAACAAGGTGCCACGGTCAGCCATCTCGAACCGCCCGATACGGTTTGCCACCGCCCCGGTAAAAGATCCCTTCATATGCCCAAAGAGTTCGCTTTCAAGCAACTCATCGGGAATTGCACCGCAATTTACCGGAATAAAGTTTTTATTTCTCCGGGTGCTGAGTTCATGAATAGACTGCGCCACAAGCTCTTTGCCGGTTCCTGATTCACCCTGGATGAGTACTGTGGAATCAGAATCGGCCACCTTCTCGATAAGTTCAAAAAGAGCCAGCATTTTCGGGCTTTCACCGATCATCTTGATGCGGGACCTGTTTTTGATACTCGGTACCGATCGATAGTTCCGGCTCTGCATGTCAAAGTGCTCAAAGCCGCGTTGAATAATTGAATCGAGTTCTTCGAGGTCAAAAGGCTTCTCCAGGTAGAAAAAAGCGCCGGCCTTAAGGAGGTTTGCCGTCATGACACTGTTGCCGTATGCGCTGTAAACGATGGCTACGATCTCAGGACGAACCGCTTTGACGCGCTTGATGAACTCCAAACCATTCACCTTCGGCATCATGACATCGGTGACGACCAGATCGATATCCTCAGCCTCGATCATTTCCAAAGCTTCCATCGCATCGCAGGCCTGAAAAACCCTGTAACCTTTATAGCCAAGAAATGTTGCCACCAAGTCTCTGGTTTGCTTATCATCGTCAGTTATCAGGATTCTTTTTTCTGCCATGTTCGGTACTCCTTCCGAAACCATTTTGGTTTCAGCTTTCATTCGCTACAGCCAGCGCAACACGAGGAAACAACTTTGCTTGGCATTACTGGCTGCAACTTGAGTACCAAAAACGAAATAAAATTGCATTACTAAATTGACCTGTCATTTCAACATGTTACACACTGCAAAAAAAACAACATTGATAATTGTTTTTCGAACAAGCTGCGCAGCGTCTGAACAGGCCTATAGAGCAAAAGCTTATTAAGCAAGTAATTTCAGCAAGTTAAGAAAGGTAGGCTTTTTTTGATCAGAGATTGAACAAAACGGAAGGTCAGATAGCAAGAACTTGTGCAGTACTCACAACTGATAACGCTTTTAAAACGATAGCAAAACAATGAAAATGATTTTCCATGGATAAACCGACTGGCGTCGGCTGTTATTCGTTATTGAAACCGTATCGATCCAGCCTGTCTCGCAAGGTGTTTCGGCTAATACCGAGCAATTTCGAAGTAACAACCTGGTTATTATTGCTCTTATTCAACGCCAGGTGGATCAGGGCTTTTTCCAGGCCAGAGGTAATCTTCTCGTAGACGTTGCCGTTCTCTCGCTTGCAGATATCGGTAAAAGCAGGCTCGAGTATTGCGTAAAAAGCACTGAAATACTCATCCTCTCCTTTCTCAAGTTCAAACTCCGGTTTCTTGAGACCGGGTTTCACATTGAGGAGGTTTTCAAAATCTTCGGGAACCAGAATATCACCTTTACAGAAAAGGGTGGCAGAGTTGATGACATTTTTCAGTTCACGAATATTGCCCTCCCATGGTTGCTTCATCAGCAGATCCAGGGCGGCCGGGGAAACCCCTTTTACTCTCTTTTCATATTGACGTGAATACTTCTTTACAAACAGATCCACCAACAGCGGAAAATCCTCCAGCCGCTCCTGGAGTGGCGGAAGGAAAAATGAGACGACACGCAAGCGGTAAAACAGGTCGAGCCTGAACCTCTTTTCTTTTACCGCATTGATGAGACTGAAATTGGTTGCGGCAATGACCCTGACGTTCACTTTAATGGTCTCGTTGCCGCCTACCCGCTCAAACTCCTGGTTTTCCAGCACCCGCAAGAGTTTCCCCTGGTTCGAAAGGCTCATCTCGCCAATCTCATCCAGGAAGATGGTACCGCCGTTGCACTGTTCGAACTTTCCGATCCTGCGGGAATGGGCGTCAGTAAACGCGCCCTTTTCGTGACCAAAAAGCTCGCTCTCAAGGAGATTTTCCGGAAGCGCTGCACAGTTCACCGCCAGAAATGTTTTATCGCAACGCCTTGAATTGTTATAGATTGCACGAGCAAGAAGTTCTTTCCCGGTACCACTGGGACCCTGAATAAGGACAGTGGCATCCGAGTCAGCCACCTTGCCGACCATCTTCCAGATCTGAATCATCTGGGGAGATGATCCGATCATGATATCGTCTTCAAACTCACCATCATCAATCTGGTCGGAAATCTCGGCATAACGAACCTTACGGTTCAGGAGATTACACTCCAGCGCTTTGCGAACGACATCCTTCAGCTTCTCGATGTCGAAAGGCTTGGTGAGATACTCGTACGCGCCATGCTTCATCGCCTCGATGGCATTCTGGGTAGTACGATAACCGGTCGTCATGATTACGGACAGGCCGGGATCGATCTCTTTTATCTCCCGTAACACCTCGAGACCGGATTTCTTCGGCAAACAGATATCAAGAATCGCCACGTTGGGATGTTCGGACAAGACCCTCTTTACGGCAGACTCACTATCTGTCTCCAGCAAAAGCTCCACGTCCTCATCTTCGAAAACAGCGGCCAGGAGTTGGAGGATTGCATCGTCGTCATCCAGAATAAGAAGTTTGCTTTTCATATGGTTTTCTCTGGCATCCTCTCCGTTCCGTTTGCTGGAGAATAGCACAAAGAAACACGTTTTAACAACCCGAATTCGTTTCAGTTGCGGGTTTTTGCATAGCCTGCCCGGCCTTTAGCAAGACAGCTAAATGCAGGAATTATGAAGCGCACGACTGATCAACACACCAAAAAATCGACGTTTTACTCTGCAACTGATTCTTATTCCTGCCAACCACTCCGATGACGATGCTGTAGCACAGCATTCTCGTCTTCCACTTCACTGGTTATGCGCTTGGCCTCACTCTCCATGAGACCCACCGTTGGCCTGTTTCCCATCCAGTGGGTCAGGTCGCCTTTCGGCGAAGTGAGCAATTGCGGCAAGGGTGGCCCACCAATGTACTTGCCATTGAGGTAGAGCGCAGCTTCATAGAGACCGTCTCGTTTCACCAGGTTGAACTCGGCAATGTACCCGGATTGCAGTATTTTTTTAAGAATCAATCTTTTTACTAACATTATGATACCTTTAAAATCACTCTCGACAGTGAGATAAAGCCGTCACCGGATGAAGCACGAAGTCTGTTCAGTGAGTGCACGGCTAGCCGTAAAATACCGACAGAGGCATATTGAAAGACGGCCATCCGGGCGCTACGGAGGAAAAACTAATAGTGCTGGAGAAAATGATGGTAATACTCTATCATTACATTTATTTCTTCTTATCGGAGCATTGCGCCGAAACTTTACGAAAAATTGCTGAATGATACTTTTCGTACGGGAGCATTCATGATGAGAATCAACAACGACTATTGGCGCGCCATCCTCTCCGTCACGAAAGTATCCGGTGATACTGGAGCGACACAAAACCGCTCCGATTCTCTGCAGAATCTCGTACCTGGCGAGCAGGTCAAAGGCGAGGTACTGGCCCGGCTCTCGGACCAGGTGCACCTGGTAAAAATAGAAGGAAACATCTATCGCACAGAATTGCCCGAACCGACCCGGCCCGGAACCACTCTCAACCTGACGTACCGTTGCGGCGAACCACGTCCGGAGTTTGCCCTGCAACGGGACAGAAACGAAGCATCTCCGGTCAGGTTAAGTCCAGCCACGTCATGGCTGAACAACGTTCTCAAAGAAACGCCGGGTCAACCTTCTGCCCGGACTGCCACATCCTTTGAACCACTGCTGAACACGCAACCGACAAATACCACGGCACTGGCTGCTTCACTGCGAAACGCTCTGAATTTCTCCGGAATCTTCTATGAATCACACCTGCTGCAGTGGTTTCTCGGCGAAAGACGTCTCGATGAAGTCCTGAAGGAATCCCGGTTACGTCTCGCATCCATGGTTAAAAAAGAAAAGGACCCATTGTCCGGATCACCGACACCAGAAGACAGCAACGCCCTTTCGACAAAAAACAATGTATTGGCTACCCTATTGGAAAACGGCAAACCGCGGGAGGGCATGAGTAGCATAACTGCCCTGACAGACCCGACTGCCACCGCGCTTCTCCGCGAACAGGTCGAGACCCTTCTGTCCGGCATTTTTCACTGGCAGGGAACAGCGTGGCAAAACCAGGAAATGGAATGGGAGGTGGAAAAGCAGGGCCAAGAAAGCGAACAGGATGCAAATCAGGGTAGCTGGCGAACCACCGTTCGAATGAACCTGCCGAATCTTGGTTCGATCAGTGCGACCCTGGTTTTCACCGGCAAAGAGATACAGGGGCGTGTTATAACGGGTTCCGCGGCGACAAGAGATACAATGCGACAGGAACTGGGAAGCCTCGAGCGATCCATGGCCGATTCGGGCCTTGCACTGTCTGACATGATAATTGAGCACAGCAATGAACGATAAAGACAGGAAAAAAGCAGTAGCACTGTCGTATAAAGAGGGTATGTATGCGCCACAGGTCGTAGCTAAGGGACGAGGTGTCGTGGCCGAGGCAATTATCGATCAAGCCCGGAATGCAGGCATTTTTGTCCACGAATCACCGGAACTGGTAAACCTGCTGATGCAGGTCGATCAGGACCAGCATATCCCAGAAGAGCTCTATAGGGCAGTTGCAGAACTGCTCGCCTGGGTATTCTGGCTGGAAAACAGGTTTTCAGTCAAATAACGCACCAAAAATATTACGTAAAATGATACGCCCCTGCCCTAAAATGCCTCATCAAGACAATTTGTCCAGTCGATGGCCTCAAGCTGGGCATCAACAAGAACTGCCAGATTACAGTGATATTGATCCAACAGCAGTGCCACTTCCGCAAAATCCATCGTTTCCAGCTTCTCCGTCAGCAGCAGCAGGCTCCCCAGAGGGCCTTTTCTTTCCAGAATCGCCAGACGAACCTCTTCGTCAAGATTTAACTGGTTGAGAATTTCCGGCATGGGAATACCAAGCAGCACATCGATCAGGGAGAGCACACCGGCCATGAAAGCGATATCGGAATAATCGCGGCCCAGAAACTCACCTTTCATCCTGCCGACCAGATTTTCCATCAACCGGCCGCGGGTTGCCGCTGTTTCAAGCAGCGGATTGCCAACAATACCCGTCTTGTCAGAGGCAAACAATGCCAACTGGATCCATCGTTTCAACTGCTGCATGCCAAGCACGACCAGTGCATGGCGGAGTGTACGAATTTTTTCTTTCATTCCTATAACAACTGAATTAACCAGTCGCAGCAGATTATAGGTAAGATTGGCGTTGTGCTTGAAGGCTTCCTCGATCTCCGCAATTTCCGCATCTTTGCAGACGAGTTCCAGAAGCTTGAGAAGAGCGACTCCGGAAACATCAATCTTCCTTTTATTAAGTACCGCAGGACGGGCAAAGTAATAACCTTGAAACAAGTCAAAACCCAACTCGAGGCAGTAATGGTACTGCTCGATGGTCTCGACCTTTTCCGCCAGTAGCGTCAAGCCCCGGTTCCCCAGTATTTTAACCATCTGCTGCAGAGAATCGGTGGATGTCTGCAGCACATCAATCTTGACGATATCGACTATCTCATACAGGGGCTCATAATCCGGATGATAAAGGTTATCGTCCAGTGCCAAGGTAAATCCCCGGGCTTTTAACTCACGACATCTCTGCAGCAGCGCATCGGTCACAGCAACGGTCTCGAGAATCTCGATAACGGTTTTCTCCACCGGGAGAATCTCCAATAGGTCGCTCATGAGAAGCTCGCCTGCCACATTGATGAAACCAAGGTGCTTTCCCAGCACTTCATGGATACCGAAGGTGGAAAGAACATTACTGATAACAAAGGAGTCTACATTGGAATAACCTTCAACATTGGCGTGAAGCGTATCAGCGGAGCGAAAAAGCAGCTCGTAGCCGACAATGCTCTGATTTCGGTCAAGAATAGGCTGCCGCCCGAGAAAAACTTTATTTTCGGAATTGTTCATGGAGAAGTCACGACTCCTCTGCTGCCGGAAAAAGGTTCGGATGCGTTTCCAGTATGCACCAACTAAAATACTACCTGGCTAGCTGGAAGCCGCTGACGGCATTTTCACCTGGGAAAAGCGTCCGCTGGCCGAAATCAGCTGTAACAAAAAAAGGTTGGCCCGGATGAGCCAACCTTTCATTCTGGTGCCCGGGACCGGAATCGAACCGGTACAGCGCCAAGCGCCGAGGGATTTTAAGTCCCTTGCGTCTACCAATTCCGCCACCCGGGCGGGCACATCAAATAACCGAACGTGAAACAAGCAGTCACGATCAGCAGTGAATCCAGTGTTCCTTTACATCAGGAATTGTTTACCCTGTCTCGCAATTCCTTGCCGGTCTTGAAAAAGGGGGTTTTTTTTGCCGGAATGTGCACAATTTCACCACTTTTCGGATTACGTGCCTCGCGGGGACCTCTCTCTCGGATGGTAAAACTACCGAATCCGCGAATTTCGACCTTCTCTCCACTCTTCAAGGCGTTGCGGATACTGTCAAACACAATATCAACGATGAGCTCCGAATCTTTTCGCGTCAAAAGGCTGTTTTCGTCGACAAGCCTTTCAACCAACTCACTTTTGGTCATACCAGATACTCCTTATTCCAGTTTTTTAACAGCACCGTGTTCAACAACAGGCTCTACCACGATGTGACGACAACTCTACAGCGGCAACGAAACAGTCAAAATGCCGTTCTTTTGTCGCTGTAGCTCAGATGGTGAAAAACTTCGAACAGACAGCCTGCACTTGATGCTCACTGCTCCAGACCCGCCGCATTTCGGCAGGAGAGGCAGCAAACACCGAGCATTAGGGCAGGAGGGTATCTGTTCCGGCTTTTCAACTACCTGCTAGTCAGCGTCGTTATTTTTTCTTCATCTCTTCCTTCAACAAGTCACCAAGGTTCGATGTAGCCTCGCCCTGAAGGTTGCTGAATGAAGCAAAGTCGCCTTTTTCGTTATAGCCGGAAATCGCCTTGATGGACAGGGCAATTTTCTTATCGTCAGGATCGATATTCAAGACCATGGCCTCGATTTCATCGCCGATATTCGCGAACCCTTTCGGCGAAGCAACCTTTTCCTGGGAAAGTTCAGACACATGAATGAGACCTTCGATGCCCTCCTCGATCTCGAGGAAGATACCGAAATCGGTAACGGATGTCACTTTGCCCTTAACCTTGGTACCCGGCTTGTATTTCTGCGGAATTTCGTTCCAGGGATCAAGAACCAGTTGTTTGATGCCGAGGGAAAGTCTCTCGTTTTCCGGATCGATATTCAATACAACAGCCTGCACGATCTGCCCCTTGCTGTACAGTTCTGAGGGATGTTTGATCCGCTTTGTCCAGGACATGTCGGAAACATGCACCAGTCCATCGATGCCATCTTCAACCCCGATAAAAACCCCGAAGTCGGTAACGTTCTTGATTTGTCCCTCGATCTTGGTACCGACCGGGTATTTATCGCCGATAACCGTCCACGGATTCATCTGAATCTGCTTCAGACCGAGAGAAATCCTTCGGCTCGGCACATCGACACCCAACACTTCCGCTGCAACCTCGTCACCCACCTTCAGGAGTTCGGAAGGATGACGCACCCTCTTTGTCCAAGACATTTCAGAAACATGAACCAGTCCTTCAACACCTTCTTCAAGAGAGACGAAAGCGCCGTAATCAGCAAGGCTGACCACAGTACCGACAATTCGATCGCCGGTGTGATATTTGGCTTCAACACTCAACCAGGGATCCGGAATCGTCTGCTTGATGCCAAGCGATATTTTTTCTTTTTCCTGGTCATATTTCAACACCTTGACCGTAACGGTATCGCCGATCTTAAGGATTTCTGAAGGATGAGAGAGCTTTCTCCAGGACATATCCACAATGTGAAGCAGCCCGTCAATACCACCGAGGTCGATAAATGCCCCGTAATCGGTGATGTTTTTTACGATCCCCTCACGAACCTCTCCCTCGGCAAGCGTGGCAAGAGTATCTGTCTTCAACTTATCGCGTTCCTCTTCCAGAATCGCCCGGCGGGAAAGAACGACGTTCCCTCTTTTTTTGTTTACCTTGACAACCTTGAACTGAAACGATTGTCCGATAAGTTTTTCAAGATTTCCGATCGGCCGCACGTCTACCTGGGAAGCAGGCAGGAATGCAGAAACACCGATATCCACGGTCAGGCCGCCTTTAACACTGGCAATGATCTTGCCTTCCACAAGGTTACCGCTTTCAACGGCTTCCTCGATATGTTCCCAGACCTGTTCACGTTCCGCCTTTTTCTTGGACAGAACCACATAGCCACGGATATTTTCTTTTTTCTCGAATAAAACCTTTACATCGTCACCGACTTTTACGGTGAGTTCACCGGTCTCATCCATGAACTCGGCTATCGGGATGCAGCCTTCTGATTTGTAGCCGATATTGACAAGGACATAATCCGGGTCAATCTGCACCACGACACCTTTTACAATTTCGCCCACCTGAGGCTGCCGCAAACTCTCTTGAAAAAGTTCTTCAAAATTCTCTTTGGCACCCTGCGAATAGTCATCATCCGTATCGTTATTCAGCCTATCCGGCTCGTTGGTGATGTTGGTCAAGTCTTTTTCGTCATTCATCAATACAATACCCCCTGAAATTTCTATGTATTCCCCGTCTTATGCTAGCACACCCTTGAAGAATCAAAATGTGTAGTATCTTTATCAATACGTTCGATGTGTTCGAGCACCTCGTCAATCACCCATTTGGGAGTAGAGGCGCCAGCAGTCACACCAACAGTGCCGACCCCTTCGAACCACGTACTATTCAGCTGCTGGGCTGTTTCAATATGGTAGGTCCTGGGCTGCAGTTCGGCGCATACTTGTGCCAGACGAGTCGTATTGGCACTATTGTATCCACCGATTACTATCATGCAGTCGACACGTTTGGCAAGTTCTTTGGCTTCTTCCTGCCGTACTGCCGTTGCATCGCAAATGGTATTGAATACCCGTATTTCACTTCCTTTTACCAGGCATTCAAGCACCACGTTTTTCAGATTTTCGAAGGACTGCGTCGTTTGGGCAACGATACCGATCTTTCCCGTGATCTTCAGCTTGGCTGCTTCTTCTCCATATCCCACCACATACACAGGACCTTTGGCATAAGAAACAATCCCCTGGACTTCGGGATGATCAGCATCTCCTACCACTACCACATCATAACCCGCCTGGGAAAGACTTTTTACGTGTTCCTGAGCCTTTTTCACAAACGGACAGGTGGCATCGACGATTTCGAGTTCCTTCCGCCTGGCTTCCTGTAGCTCTTCCGAAGCCACTCCGTGCGAACGGATGATAATTGCCCCGCTATCAAGGTCTGTAAGTGTCGAAAGAACTTTTACCCCCATTTCCTCGAGTCGCTGAACCACCTGTGGCGAGTGGATGATCGGACCGAGGGTACAGGTTTTCCCTCCTTTGGCGGCCGCTTCGAAAGCCATCTGAGTAGCCCTCTTGACGCCAAAGCAGAAGCCTGCCTGTTTGGCAAGGATAATTTTCAAACCATTTTCTCCTTCACTGGCATGGTGATGAATATCCGGGACAAAGTGTCGCTTATCATGGCGCGTAGTGCGCAGCATGTGAAGAGAGAAAGAAACGCTCGAACGCCGGGCAGGTGAAAGATCGTCGGAAGAATATCCTGTCTCCCCGACAAACATCACGACGTTGTTTGTTCCGCCTCGCAATCACGAACGATTTTCTCCATCCTACCTAACACTTCGTCAACGGAGATGCCATCCGAATCGACAAGATACGCATCATTTGCCCTACGGAGAGGCGCATGCTCCCGCTGTTCGTCCTGCGCATCCCGGGCAGCCACCTCGGCTATTGTCTGCTCAAGGGTTACTTTTTCCCCCTTGGCCTGTAACTCGAGAAAGCGTCTTTTCCCCCGCTCCTCCGGTGATGCTGACAGAAAGAATTTGACTTCTGCATCAGGGAAAACCACCGATCCGATGTCGCGACCTTCCAGGACAACATTGCCGTCCTGCCCCATGCGCCGCTGTTCATGAAGGAGAACATCGCGCACCGCCTTTTTGGTCGAGATCCGTGAGGTAAGGAGACTGATTTCAGGCGTTCGTATAGCCTCGGAAACGTCCTTGCCATTGGCAAGAACCCGATAGGCACCGTCACGGCGTTCAAATGCGATTTCAAGCTCACGGCACACGGCAGCAAGTGCTTGCTCATCTTCAGGACTGATATTCGCTTGTTTTACGGCAAGGGCAACAGTACGGAACATGGCACCGGTATCAATGTAGAGATAACCGAGCCGTTCGGCAAGCAGGCGTGCCACGGTGCTCTTGCCAGCTCCTGACGGACCGTCGATAGCAACGACAATCCCCTTGTCTAGTCCGATTCCTTTGCTCATCGCATGCAAACCTTTTCCAGCAGTTCAAAAAAGGTCGGAAAGGAGGTCGCTATGCAGTCGATATCCGTTACCGTTGTCTCTCCGCTGGCGACAAGCCCGGCAATGAGCATCGACATTGCAATCCGATGGTCGCCGAAGCTGTCGACAACGCATCCTTGCAGAGTGTCGGTGCCGGTAATTTCCATGCCGTCTTCCGTTTCCAGAACCGTGACACCTGCCTTGGCAAGATTTGCCGCCATGGCGGCAATCCGGTCGGTTTCCTTGACACGCAACTCGCCGGCGTCCCGAAGAATTGTCGTACCCTCTGCACACGCTGCAGCAACACAGAGTACAGGAAACTCATCAATGGCTCGGGGTACCAGGTCACCACCGATTTCAATGCCCCGGAGCAACGAAGAACGTACCAGCAGGTCGGCAACAGGCTCTCCCGAAACCTCCCGCTCGTTCATCAGTTCAATCGACGCGCCCATCTGCAGCAGGATATCAAGAATTCCCGTTCGGGTGGGGTTGACGCCAACTCCGGTAATGAGCAGTTCGGAGCCGGGAACCAGTAGTGCCGCAACGATAAAAAACGCCGCAGAAGAAATATCGGCCGGAACCGTTACCTCTCGCCCCGCAAGCTCCCTGCCGCCGCGAATTCTTGCACCGTTGGCACGGGGCTCGATATCGGCACCGAAATAGCGGAACATCCGCTCCGTGTGGTCCCGTGAAAGGGAAGGTTCAATTACCTCCGTCTCGCCGCCGGCATAGAGGCCGGCCAGCAGAAGGGAAGATTTTACCTGGGCACTGGCAACGGGAGAAAGATAGGAAATCCCTTGCAGCTCCTGTCCCTGGACCGCGAGAGGGGCTTTTGTTCCGCCTGCCCTCCCCAGGATGCGTGCACCCATTTTCGCCAGGGGATCGATCACCCTGCCCATAGGCCGGTTGCGAAGGTAACGGTCGCCCGTTACCACGGAAAAAAAGCGTTGCCCGGCAAGGATGCCGGCCATCAGCCTCATGGAGGTTCCGGAGTTGCCGCAGTCGAGCACATCATCCGGCTCCTGCAGTCCGAACAACCCTCGCCCCCGGATGATCAGCTTTCCGGCATCTTCGCGCGCCTCGACACCCATAGCGCGAAATGCGTTCAGGGTGGAAATAGTGTCTTCCCCCTGCAGAAAGCCGGTCACAACGGTAGTACCACTGGCAAGAGAACCGAGCATTACGGCCCGATGCGATATGGATTTGTCACCGGGAACGATGATTTCTCCCGAGACGGTATTGGCTGGTCGTACGGTATACTTTCTCACTGCTGGCCCCGATGAAGTAAATTTCTATCAACCTGTGTAAAGCGACATGAACAAGGCCGGACATCAATAGAACAGTGCCATGATCCCGCCAAATATCACGCAGTCAGCCACTGGAGCGAACCTCATGTGCCATATCAGGCGCCGCCCCGCAACACGTATCAACATGCTGCTACAAAATAGCGTCACGGCTCCGCTTGGATTCGGCAAAAAATTCCTGCAGGCCGTCGCTATCCTCGTTCGCAACGAGGGTACGAAGGCGCCCGAAATAATCAGCAAAAAAATCCATTAATTCCAGAATCGCCGAAGAGTTCATGAGCGCGATATCACGCCACATGGCTGGGTCGGAAGAAGCGATGCGGGTAAAATCCCGGAATCCCCCCGCGGAATACTTCAGGATGCTTTCCTCGAACCGGTCATAACCCTCCACGGCATTAACCAGCGAGTACGCCACCATATGCGGCAGATGGGAAATGGCCGCCACGATCCGATCATGCTTGTGCGCATCCATCTGAACCACATCGGAGCCAGCCAGTTCCCACATTCTTACTACAGCCTGAAGAGCCCGTTGGTCGGTATGTTCACTGGGGGTTACGATACAGCGCTTCCCCTGGAAAAGCGTGGCAAAAGATGCATCTACGCCCGATTTTTCCGTTCCGGCAATGGGATGACCGCCTACAAAATGGGTGCCGGGAGGCATAAGCGGCTCACATTCAGCCAGCACCGATTCTTTCACGCTGCCACCGTCAGTAACAATGCAACCCGGAGCAAGACAGGGGGCAATTTTTTGCAACACCGAGGAAATGGAGCAGACCGGGGTCGCAAGAAAAACCAGATCGGCGCCCTGGACGCCGATGCAGGGATCCTGGCTATACCGATCAATAACTCCCAATTCGACCGCCCGGCGCAGATTCGGCTCGGTCCGCCCGATCCCGACGACTTCCCCGACCGCTCCCTGCTGACGAAGAATCCGCGCGAGCGATCCGCCGATAAGGCCGACGCCGACAACTGCCATCCTTTTACTAAGAGACATCTCTTCCACCCGTGGAATTATTTGGCTCGGTCCCTGCCGGTCCGCAGTTTCCCGCCCTGCCGCTGTTCGCATCCACCCGCTTTGCTAAGTGTTTCTCGGGTAAGATCCAAGGATTTTCACGAACTGGCAGCAGTCACGCAGTTCGTCGATCGCCTCGGATATTCCAGGATCCGAAATATGGCCGGACAGGTCGAGGAAAAAAATATATTCCCACGCTTTCTTTTTCAGTGGACGAGACTCGATCTTGCTCAGATTGATGCCCCGGCTGGCAAAAGGTTCGAGCATTCTATACAGGATGCCCGGATCATCCTTAACCGAGAACATCAGCGAAGTCTTGTCATTGCCGCTCTTCTCCGCAATCTGTTTGCCAATGACGAGAAAACGGGTGAAGTTGTTTACCTGGTCTTCGATCCGCTTCTTGACAACCTTCAATTCATAAAGAGACGCTGCCGACTCACCGGCTATGGCCGCCGCGGTATAATCCTCGCTGACGATCTGCGCAGCCAGTGCCGTAGAAGCGACATCCACCACCGGGACATTGGGCAGATTTTCTTCCAGCCATTTGCGACACTGGGCAATCGCCTGAGGATGGGAATATATCTTTTTGATATCACCTAGTCGACCGGTACGGGACAGAAGGTCGTGGGAAACCTCCAGAAGCACCTCGGCAATAATTTTCAGGTCGCTTTCCATGAACATGTCGAGGGTATGGGAAACCATACCTTCGGTGGAGTTCTCTACGGGAACGACGCCGTATCGGGCCCGGCTCTTTTCAACATCCTCGAAAACCGCCGGAATAGACTTCTGCGGCACCAGTTCCGCAGAAAGACCGAACTGCTGCTGTGCGGCCATATGGGTAAATGTGGCCTTCGGACCCAGAAACGCCACTTTCATCGGCTCTTCCAAGGCAAGAGAGGCGGAAATTATTTCGCGAAAGACGCTTTTCAGTGCCTCGTTGGGAAACGGCCCATTGTTCTTGTCGGTAAGGCGCTGATAAATTTCCCGCTCCCGACTCGGAACATAGAATTCCCGCGCTTCGCCCCTTTTTAGCGTACCAATGGCAATAACCATCTGCGCGCGCTGGTTCAGAAGTTCAAGAATACGGTCGTCAATCCCGTCAATGGCATTTCGTATTTCTTCGAGAGTTTTCTTTTCAGACAAAACTGAGTCACCTAAGAGAGGGGTTTTCGTGTGTAGGACATGCTAATCTATAGCAAATATGGCGAAAAAGCAAACCTTTTTTCGAACGAAATCTCGACGGGACCCCCTGCCGAATTCACCCTGCAGCACCGGCAAGAACATCCGCAAAAAAAGCAAAATATTGGCCAAGCAGCTGACATAGCCCGGCCAAATTCCACTATGAAATGTTCTTCAGGACAAAACAACCCCGATAAATCGACACAAAACAGCAACAAGAAAATTGAAGCTTCCTAACCATCAACAACGCATGTATAATGTGAAAAGAACTTTGGATATACTGAATACATATTTAAACCATGAAAGCTCCGGTTTCGGCAAATGCCGATGCTTGGCAACAACATGCCCCAGCAAACCGGAAAGTTTTCTTGCCATGCAACAAGGCCTTCAAATGCCAGAGAAAACCGCTGAAAAAAAACTTTCCCTTGTCAACAAACTGATCCTCAGTTATGCCGCCATTGCTATTTTCACCATGGCGGCCACGGTATTCTCCATTTTCGGACTACAATCTCTCAACGGCATCGTCCGAGACATCGCCAGAAACGACCTGACGATCGTAAAGCGTACCGAGAACCTGCGCGACATCATTCTCACCCAGGAAAGAAGTGCCGCCAAGTTCTCGGTACTTAAATCACCCGAATTCAGGGTACTTTTCGATCAGCGACACAAGGAATTCACCACCACCATCGAGTTTCTCAACAAGTCAGATTCCGGGGCATTTCTAGACCAGCTAATCCGCAACTACCGGGATTTCAACACTACCGCAAATACCCTTTTTGATAAACAGACGGACGACATCAAACCACTGAAAAAAGCAGCCGAAAAAGTCTATGCATCAATAGATTCTCTCTCGGCATTCCGTCAGGCGATTCTGAACGCCAAACTGGAAAACGCGGATCGCAGACGGGAAACAACCGTCAGGTACACCCTGCTTCTTTCCTCCATGGGCTTTATCCTCGCCCTGAGCGTAATGGCTTTTTTCCTGTTCACAATTTCTTCTTCAATCAAAAAACTGAAACGAGCTACCCATTGCATTGCCGAGGGGGATTTTGATTTCAATCCCGACATCCCGCCAGGAGACGAAATTGGTGATCTGGCGGAAGACTTCACCAGAATGGCCAAGCGACTGAAGATTCTCGAGCAGATAAGTCTCGACGCAAGCCCGCTTACTCGACTCCCCGGCAATATCGCGATAGAAAGAGTCCTGACAAAGAAACTGCACCGAGGGGAGACTTTTGCGGTATGCTATGCCGACCTCGACAACTTCAAGGCATACAGTGACAGGTTCGGCTACATCAGGGGAAGCGACCTGATCAAAATGACCGGTGAGGTTATTTACGAGGCGGTGCAGCAAAACGCCGATGAAAATGCCTTTGTCGGGCATATCGGCGGTGATGATTTTGTCATGATTGTCTCTGCCGATGAAATTGAAGGGGTTTGTACCGCCGTCATCGATATGTTCACGAAAAAAGTTCCCGAGTTTTATACGCCGGAAGACCTGGAAACGGGTTATATCGAGGGAGAAGACCGGTATGGTGTCGTCCGGCAATTTCCCATCATGACCATATCGATCGCCGTTGTCATGTGCCAGCAGGGCGAGTATGATTCAGCAGTAAAGATTGCCAAGACTGCCGCCGAGATCAAGGAATTTGCAAAAGGAGAGGCCGGCAGCAACTACTTTATCGACCGCAGAAAGAGGGCCCGATGAGAAGATGTATCGTGATTATTGCCATTGTCACCGGATTGAGCGGTTGCGCAACCACTCGGCAGGTCGATCTCAACACCCGGGAACAACAGAATAAGCTTGTCCTGGCAAAATTGCTCCTGGAAAACAACAGGACATCCGCCGCAAAAAAAACTCTCTCCGAGATTTCCAGCGCTTCGCCCGTTCCGGGAATAACCGACGAAGCCATTTTCCGACTGGCGCTTCTCGAACTTGAAAACGGCCAACAAAAGGCCACAACCGACAAAGCGGATAAAAACCTCAATAAACTTCTGAGCAAATTCAGATCGAGCAGTTGGAGGCCTCATGCTACCACCCTGAAAGGACTGATAGAGGGATATGAGGCGGCCCTGCAGGAAAAATCCGAACTGGAGCGAACGGTTAAAAACCTGAAAAACGCAAATGCCACTCTTTCCAAGGAAAACGCCGACCTGCGTCAGGACATGGAAAAGCTCAAAATGCTGGACCTGGAACTGGAGCGAAAGAAAAAGAGATAATTCTCCCTAACCACCAAGGCACCGCTGCAGAGCATCGTAGAACCCGGACGGCGTCGCCTCGCAAACAACAATCTGCATTTTCAGTACATCGCGCAAATCCCCAAGCGTCACATTATCAATAAAAACGCCTTCCCCCTCTTTCAGCATGACATCGGGTATCACAACTGCCGCGGCGTCCGCAAATCCTCCAGCCCTGCCAACCGCGAGGATATCACTGCCGGGATCAAGACCGGTGACCGTCACGGTATCGCCAAACAGGGAGTTTTTTACCGGCACCAGCCGAAAGGCCACCCCGGTCCTTTGCGAAAGCCCCCGGAGAAAATCTGCCAGATAGGGATATGGTGACTCGCCGGTCACCACCGCCACAAGTCCGACCTTCATGGCTTCGGCCCGATCAAGAACATCACCTGCCTCGTCCAGGAAAAGCGGTATCATGCCGACGCCATTCTCGACCTGTGGAAGATCGCCGTAATCGGCCAGGGGAGGAAAAGGTTTTTCCGCCTTGAGATAGAACTCGTCAGCAAAAAACAGAAATGGCGCACCGAGTTCCTGCGCAAGCGCATCTGCCAGTACTTGCCACTGCTCGAGGAATTCCGCGGCATATTCCCGGGTAACCGGCGCCAGTTTCGGCAGAGAATGCCGATGGCGGGTCAGTCCAAGGGGAACCACCGCCAAGGAGGCAACCTGAGGAAACAAAGCGGCAAGATCTCGGACGGTACGTTCGAGATGGGAACCATCATTCAGTCCCGGGCAAAGCACTACCTGGGTATGCATTCGAATCCCGGATGACGCAAGTTCCGTGAGCAATTCGAGAACCGGAGGACAAGAACTGTTTCCCAACAACCTCGCCCGCACATCCGGTTCTGTAGCATGCACGGAAACATACAGGGGGGAAAGACGCTGTTCACAGATTCTGCTGACTTCTTCCCGCCGAAGGGTGGACAAGGTAACAAAATTGCCATACAGGAAAGAAAGCCGATAGTCCTCGTCTTTCACGTACAAGGAGCGTCTCAGACCCTTCGGCAACTGGTCAACAAAGCAGAACTGGCAGGCATTGCCACAGCTATGAGGGACTGGTGTTTCAAACTGAACCCCGAGCGATTCCCCCTCTTCCAGAAACAACTCTATTTCCCAGATATCTCCTGCACCTTTTTCAAGCTCCAGGAGCAACTCCTCGTCTCCGGAAAAATAGCCGAAATCGATAATATCCCGAACGGGATGACCATTGATTGCCAGCAACCTGTCGCCAGGCGCCAACTCCAGCTCCGCCGCGATGCTTTCCGGCTCGACCGCTACTATCGTAATTCCTGATTTTTCCATAGAGCCATCATAGCAGATCAACGGGACAAAAGACATTGGTACGATACGTTACCACTCCACCTTCACGGAATATAGCTGGCGACTGTTCGCCTCCGCCCGTCAATTGCACGGGAACAACAGACATAATGTCTATTGCAAGAAAACGGTAAAGTTTCAGCCGATGAGCTCCTGCAAGGGGAATACTGCGTGAGAATTCACGGAAGGATACGATACTTTTCCAGCAGAAGGAATGCAGTAAAAAGGACCCGGGAAAAACCATTCCCCGGACAGGACTGATTAAATCGTTCCCGGATCCCCTGGTACCAGTGACACGGTGGTTTTACTGATGCAACTTGAAACTCCCATCGACTGATGTTATATGGGAAATTGCATGTTTGTAAATAAGGATGTCTCCCTTGACTTCCAAAAGAACGGAAAAGTTGTCAAAAGACTTGATATGCCCTTCCATCTTCTCCCCTGACATCAGATACACGAGAACTTTAACGCGTTCTTTTCTTGATTGATTCAGGTATTGATCCTGAATATTGAACGGTGCTTTGGCCATGCCCCTCTCCTTTTAATCAAAATAATCATCTACAATGTGCTCAATAATAGCAACATTTTCGGGATATTCAATCCATTTAATTTCAAAATCCTGATTGAACCAGGTCAACTGACGTTTTGCATAACGACGCGTGTCCCTCTTCATCAATTGAACCGCTTCCTCGAAGGACACAAGACCCGCTAAAAAGTCGCACATGTGCCGGTAACCGATCGAGCGCAACGGCTTGAGTCCGGGTGAGTAGCCGGCCGCAAGCAGGGATTGTACCTCGGCAAGGAAACCATTTCCTATCATCGAATCGACACGGTTGTCAATATTTCTATACAACGCCTCCCTGTTCACCGATAGGCCGATTTTACAATAGTCATAGCGCAAGGCGCCAAAACGATGCTCTCCCCTCAACTGGGAAATGGGTCGCCCGGTCATCCGGTAGACCTCCAGTGCCCGAATGACGCGAAACTGGTCATTGGGATGAATGCGCACCGCCGAAACAGGATCCAGTGCGACAAGACGTCGATGCAACGCCGCGTTTCCTTCCCGATTCGCCAACTCTTTCAACTCGAGGCGGAAAGCGTCATCACCGGGAGGCGATTCCATCAAGCCTCTCGTCAAAGCCCGGATATACAAACCCGTCCCGCCACAGATAAATACCCGTTTTCCTCTTCGGGCAATGTCGGCAATCACCTCGCCGGCTTCCCGGCAGAAGTCCGCCGCGGAGAAAGGTTGATCCGGCGCAACGATATCGAGCAGATGATGGGGAACCCTTCGAAGTTGTTCCGCTGACGGTTTGGCGGTACCGATATCCATAGACCGATACACCTGCATGGAATCCGCATTCACTACCTCACCGGAAAAATGCTCCGCAAGACGGACAACCAGCTCGCTTTTTCCGGATGCTGTCGGCCCCTGCACTATCACCAATTGAATCTTTTCCGCCTCCTGCACCATTCAGACCCTCTTGAACATCTTTTCCACATCCATGCGGCTGATTCTCCGGAGAACCGGCCTGCCATGGGGGCAGTTGCTGGCAAAACCCACCGAATCCAGGGCGCACAGCAGAGCGGAAATTTCCTGCCCGGAAAGCACCTGCCTGCCGCGAATAACACTGTGACAGGCAATCCGCATCAGGATATCCTCCTGGACATCGGTAACCATGCGACTGCGGCCGAGCGACGAGAGCTCCTCGATGATATCCCTGAGAACACGGAGATACTGACCATTCAGCAGGATGCGCGGAACCCCTTTCACCACCCTGGTCAGGCCACCGAATTCCTCCAGGTCAAAACCGAGCTGACGAAAAACCGCCGCATGCTCCGCCATAAGCGCCGTTTCCGAATGGGACAGCTCCATCACCTCCGGAAAAAGGAGCCCTTGGCACTCCACGGCACCCGCGGCAAATTGCGCTTTGAGGCGTTCAAACGCCACCCGCTCATGGGCGGCATGCTGATCGATAATCAGCAGGTCTTCCCCATCCTGGCAGAGAAGATAAGCATCAAGATATTGGCCGAGTATCGTCAGGGAAGAGAAAAATCCGCTCTCCGCTTCCGCCACCGGCAGTTCAACGGGTTCCTGTGGCTCCGGAACCATCCTTTCCGGACGAAAAAGTGGTTCCTGCACTTTTTGTGGTGTCGCCACCGGCCGGTAGCGCCCCAAAGCCTCCCGCACCGAAGCAACCTTTGCTTCACTGTGCGAAATGCGAGGTGTTTCGGGAGAAATTTCGCTGACGGGAAGATTGCGAATCCAGGGCGTGGACTGGAGCATGCTTTCCAGCGATGAAACAATGAAGTCGTGCACCCGGGACTGGTCCCGAAAGCGAACCTCGTGCTTGGTCGGATGAACATTCACATCCACATCGCCCGCGGGCACCGCAAGAAACAGCACTGCCACGGGATAACGGCCTCGCTCGAGAAAACGCCGGTATGCCTGGAGCACCGCATGATGAAAAACCTTGTCACGAACAAACCGCCCGTTGACGAAGGTGTACAGGTGGGAAGCTGCCGACCTGCTGCAATCCGGCTTTCCGGCAAGGCCGCTCAACTGCAAATCGCTTTCTTCACGGCAAAGCGGAAAAAGGTCGGCAGCCAGCGAACGACCGAGAAGCGAGGCAACCCGTTCCGCCATATCGCCGTTCAGCGCCCGGAACAAGGTTCTGCCGTCACTGACGCAAGTAACGCGGACATCCGGCCGTGACAGGGCCAGGCGTGTCACCTGGTCAGCCACGTGCCCCGCCTCGGTTTCTTTGCTTTTCAGGAATTTCAATCGAGCCGGGGTATTAAAGAAAAGGTTCCTGACCTCGATCACGGTTCCCTCGGCCATGCCACAGGCCTTCACCTCTTTAATCCGGCCACCTTCGCCATAAATTTCGGTACCCTCGATCGTACCCCTTTCCCGCGAAGACAGGGAAAAGCGCGATACGGAAGCAATGGACGGCAACGCCTCTCCCCGGAAACCGAGGGTCGAAATGGAAAGCAAATCGTCATCGGCAGTTATTTTACTGGTCGCATGGCGCTCCAGTGCAAGGAGAGCGTCCTCACGGGACATACCGAAGCCGTTGTCGGTGACTTTGATCAAACGTTTGCCACCGGCTTGAAACTCGACGACGATCTCGGTGGCGCCCGCGTCGAGAGCATTTTCCACCAACTCCTTAACCACCGACGCAGGTCGCTCGACCACCTCACCGGCGGCTATTTTATTGGAAAGGTTTTCGGAAAGTATTTTGATGCGGGATGCCATGAAATCCTCGGAGATAAGGTTCTTTCCGGCAGAATACCCTATTCGCCGGCATTTTGTAAACAAGGGGCTGCATAGCTCTGTCAAGGACAGGATCTTTCGCGAAAAAACAGGCACGTAGCAAGCTACTGAATCTAGTCGGTACTGCTACCGTTGCAGCAGGGAAGGATGGATTGTATGCCGACAAATAAAACAACCGGGTAAACCTCTTCACATTTCCCCTGTTTACTGCTAGACTTGCGGGATCGAAAGCTTCAACGAGAAAGGGAAATGAGGACCGAAGATGAAATACATCAGCACCAGAGGCGGTATTACGCCTATCGACTTCAAAGACGCAATCATGATGGGACTCGCCACGGATGGCGGGCTCATTCTACCCGAAACAATTCCCCTTCTCGACACCACGCAGCTTGAAGCCTGGCGGAACCTTCCCTATCGCGACCTTGCGTTCAGGGTTATCTCCCTGTTCTGTGACGATATACCTGCCGAAGACCTGAAAGATCTCATCGACCGCTCCTATGACAGTTTCGACCACGAGGAGATCACCCCTATTGTCAGCAAAGGGGAGATCAATATCCTTGAACTGTTTCACGGACCGACCCTCGCTTTTAAAGACGTAGCCCTGCAGTTTCTCGGCAACCTGTTCGAATACCTCCTGAAAGAGCGGAAACAGAAAATGAATATCGTCGGGGCGACCTCCGGCGATACCGGAAGCGCGGCCATCTATGGTGTGCGAGGCAAGGAGAATATTGCCATCTTCATTCTCCACCCCGATGGAAAAACCTCGCCGGTCCAGGCACTCCAGATGACTACGGTCCTCGACGCCAATGTACATAACATTGCCGCGAAAGGCACCTTCGACGACTGCCAGAACATCGTAAAAGCCCTCTTCAACGATCTTCCTTTCAAGGAAAAACATGCCCTCGGGGCCGTTAACTCCATCAACTGGGCACGGGTTCTCGCCCAGGTCGTTTACTATTTCTACGCCTACTTCCGCGTAACAAAAAATCTCGACCAACAGGTGGTATTTTCGGTACCGACCGGCAACTTCGGTGACATCTTCGCCGGGTACGTAGCGAAAAGAATGGGCCTACCCATAAGCAAATTGCTGTTGGCTACCAACGAGAACAATATCCTGACCCGCTTCATACTGGACGGCGACTACTCGCTCGACACCGTGGTACCGACCCTGTCGCCCTCCATGGATATCCAGGTTGCTTCGAATTTTGAAAGATACCTCTATTTTCTCTATAACGAAAACCCGCAGCGGGTTTGTGCCGCATTCGAAGAATTCTCAAAAACCGGCTGCATGAAATTCAGCAACGAAGAACGAAGCATCGTCCTGTCAGACTTCCTGTCACAATCGGTAAACCGCCAGGAGACTCTCGACACCATTTCATCATTCCACCAGCAAACGGGATACCTGCTCGATCCGCACACTGCCGTCGGAGTAAAGGCGGCCCAGGATCATCTCAGCTGCGGCCTCCCGCTGATCTGCCTGGCAACGGCCCATCCGGCTAAATTCGAGGAAGCGGTCATTACCGCAACCGGCCTGCCACCCGAGAGACCCGCTTCACTGGCTGGCATCGAAAAGCTCCCGTCCCGCTGTGAAGTCCTCGATGCCGACCTGACGGTAATCAAGGAGTTCATCGAACGTCTCGCCCTGTGAGAAACCTGATATTTTCTCCGCCGGCAACGCGAGCAGGAATTCGGCGCTGCAAACACCGCATGCTAACGTAATGATACTGAACTGGAATGATATCGACACCGTCCTGCTGGACATGGACGGAACGCTCCTGGACCGTCACTTCGATGACCATTTCTGGCTCGAACACGTACCGAAGACATTTGCCCGAAGAAACCACATCACCATTGATGAAGCAAAGGAGCGACTCTATCGGCTCTTCAGGTCACAGGAGAACACTCTCAACTGGACCGATCTGGACTACTGGACCGCACACCTCGGCCTCGATATCCCACTTTTAAAAAGGGAAGTGGATCACCTGATTGCCGTCCACCCTTTCGTGGTTGAATTTCTTCTTTTTCTGCGCCGACATGACAAGACAATACACCTTGTCACCAATGCCCACGGTAAAACCCTCAACCTGAAACTACGAACTACGCGCCTCGGCCCCTACTTTGACGGAATCATCTCTGCCCACGATCTGGGACTGCCGAAAGAAGACCCCGCTTTCTGGGGCAAACTGCAGCAGAAAATCCCCTTTGATCCGCAAAGGACTCTGCTCGGTGAAGACAGCGAAACCAACCTGTCGACAGCGGCTCTGTTCGGAATCCGTTACCTGATTCATGTCGGTCGCTCCAGTTCAAAAGCACCGGCAACAGACTCCGCCCGTTTTCATTCCATCGACTATTTCAGCCGCCTCATACCTCCCCAGGGCTCCATGACAGTGCAAATCCCTCCAATAACAATTCAACCCGGCACCTGCCGGGAATAGAACTCAAAATCCGCCTTGTTTTATTAATTTCCAATCCTCCCCTCTACAATAAATATTTTTCACCACAAACCTGTTGACATATTTTTTATCTAGATTTAATTTATCCCGCTGAGCTCTCGCCCCTCACAAACGTGACCATAGCGACTAACATTAGACACTTAGCCACAGATATTCTCCGGGATCACATTTTATTCCAACTAAACATTACTGTCGCGCCCCTGGTATCCAAAACCTTATCCGGTTTTGAATTGCGCTCATTTCTGTCGAAAAAGGAGGTGACAACCAGGTTTTTGTTTTATTTACGCTGAACACTCTATTCTACATGCAAGTATGATTAAAGGAGTTGAACGTGAAAAACATGTCTATTGCTAAGTCTTTCGGTATTCTGCTTGTTGTTACCCTGCTTCTTTCCGCGGCATCCACCTGTTTCGCCGCCGATCCGGCCTGCACACCGCAGGAAAAACCCTTTGAACGTTACGGTGTCAGACTCCGCGGCATTTACATCATGCCGGACGAAAAAGTCGACAGCAGAGTAAATGCGTTGGTCAATGGACTGACAGTAGATGACGCTGTCGCTCCGGAACTCGATCTGGAATACTTCATCACCAGAAATTTTTCCACCGAACTGGTTCTCGCCCTGTCCAAGCACGACATCATGATAAACAACGGTGGTACCAATGCCGGTTCCGTATGGCTGCTGCCGCCCTCACTCTATGTTAAGTACCACCCGATTCCACAGTACAAGGTAAGTCCGTATGTTGGTTTCGGAATGAACGTTGTCATGCCGTTCGACGACAAACTGAGCATCGACCCCAGCTTCAAGGTTCACTCCAGCGTCGGCTGGTCGGCCAAAGTTGGTGCAGACATCAAGGTTGCCGAACATGTCTACCTGAACATCGATGCGATGTACTACGACTGCAGGCCCGACATGACCGTTGGCGGCACGAAATACAAGCTCAACCTCAACCCCTTCATTCTTGGCACCGGTATTGGTGTCCGCTTCTAACCGCCAGCCGAAGTTTCAGGATGAAACAGCAACAAACAGCTGCTGTTTCATCCTTGCAAAAAGCCCCCTGCCGTTGTGGCAGGGGGCTTTTTTGCAACACCCTCATGGTCATAAAACTCAAAAAAACTTACCGGGTAAGTCTCTCGATAATCACGCCGTGCTCCGGGTAGAGCCGCAGGAGTTCGGCCCTGTTTGCCATTTCAAAATCCCTGAAGTCAAAACCGGGCGATACGGTACAACCAGCCAGGACAAAAGAATCCGGTGTGTCGAGTGAGGCACCGAACCAGCTGCCTGCCCTCACTATGACCTGAAATGACGCCCCCTCCCGGAAATTGCTGCCCAATTTGTGACAAGAATAACGGCCGTCAGTGTCCAGCACATGAATGACCAACGTTCCGCCGGCATGGTAATGCCAAATCTCGTCCGACTTGATCCGGTGCAACGCGGAATATTCTTCTCCGGCCAGCAGAAAATATATCGCCGTTGACAAAGAACGGCATCCGCCCGCAAACCGAACCGGGAGGGATTCCTCGGGGATTATTTCGTTCGACCGATACGTTTCACGAAAGTATCCTCCTTCCGGATGACTTTCCAGTCTCAGCCCGGCAATAATCAGTTGTGCTTCCTGCTGCAAGCTCACCTCCCATCATCCGCATTGCGCGCGGTATCCTCAGCCATTGTTACGACACAATGAACCGATTTCAGCGAATTTTCAGTGTGTCGGCGTAAAGTGCTGCTGTCAATCAGTATCTCCACACGTCAGCCACTGCCAATTGTACTCAGGCACACCATTCCAAGGCCTTGACATTGCCCGCCTTTCACGTTAGTTTGAGAAAAGTTTTCAGACAATACTATCTTGTGTCCGCATTTGCCGCAACACGAAAAGTCTCTCCCTGCAGAGATATGCAGGCAATGCGGATTGCCAGTGAGGACCTATGGAAATTGCACTTGCTGTGGCATTCTGCGGCGGCCTCGGCTGCCTGTCTCGTTTTTATCTTTCCGGCTGGGTTTATAATCTTCTCGGGAGAGACTTTCCCTACGGCACGCTGGTCGTTAATATCGCTGGAGCATTCATCATCGGCTTTCTCATGGAGTTCGGCATCCGGAGCGCCCTGATCCCGCCCACGCTCCGCATCGGCATCACCGTCGGTTTTCTGGGAGGCCTCACCACCTTCTCGACTTTCAGTTACGAAACATTCCGTCTTCTGGAAGAGGGAAACTTCATAACCGCTTCGGCAAATGCGATTCTCAGCATTTTGGCCTGCCTGCTGTTTACCTGGATTGGAATATCCGCTGCTCGCTATCTCTAGGGAGGGAATGATGCCCAAATTTATCGGTAAAAAAGTACTTATGCGAATATTTATCGGCGAGAACGATAAATATGGCCGAAAACTTTTGTATGAAGCGTTGGTTGACTATCTTATCAAAGAGGGCTTCGCCGGGGCAACGGTACTGCGTGGCATTGCCGGTTTCGGCGCCCACAGCCAGTATCATACGGACAAAATCCTCCGGCTTTCATCTGATCTGCCCCTGATTATCGAAGTAGTTGCCAGCCAGGAGAAATTGGACAAGGCAATGCCGAAGATTGATGAAATGATGGACGGCGGACTGATCACCATGGAAGAAGTCAATGTTGTTCGCTACTGCAACAAGGATGACAAGCAGTGCGTTTTGAATGAGCCATAGCAAAGCAGACGGCATCGCATCGCAGTATTCTGCAGCAGAGAACAGCCCTAAATTACGCTTACAACACGGCGAATCAACGGACAGATATCGTCATTGTCTGCCGGAATGAGAGTAACGACAGAGTGAAAGAGAAATCAAAAAAGCTTTTCTTCGAAATGACCGTTATTGTTCTCCTTGCTGCCATAACGGGAATCGCCTGGAACCACCGACTGCTCCGGGATGCTTACACCGGCAAGTACGCCATCGCCAAAACTCCTCCTGAAATTTCCACGACGACAGGCGCCGAAATGATGCCAGTCGGTCTCATGCAGGTCAAAGATCTGTTTGACAGAAAAGAAGCCGTATTTGTCGATGCACGGGAAAACTCGGTATTTTCCCAAGCTCATATTGCAAACGCCCTCTCCCTTCCGCTGGCCAATGTTGATTCCGCCCTGCCTATGTTTCAGCAAAAGGTGCCGTACAGTTCAATCCTGATACTCTACTGCAGCGGGTACGGTTGCCACGACAGCAAGGATCTGGGCAAGAAGCTGCAGACCAAAGGATATCAACAAATCCTCATCTTCGAGGGAGGTTTTCCCGAGTGGCAAAGTGCCGGCTTCCCCATCGAAGGAGCAGACCTATGAGGATCAAAACAAAGCATTATTTCCTACTTACTCTGCGTGTCGGGCTGGGTCTTGTCTTCATTTATGCGGGAATCCTTAAAATTCGCGACCCGATAGCCTTCGCCGGCTCCGTAGCTGCCTACAAGCTGCTGCCGTACTTTCTCAACTACCTGGTTGCCGCAACGATTCCGTGGGTGGAGGCAGCCTGCGGCCTTTTTCTGATAGTCGGTTTCCGGGTCCGGGCCGTGGCAGGGATCACTGCCGCCATGAATATCCTCTTCATCTTCCTGCTTGCATCAACCATCGTTCGCGGCCTTGATATCGACTGTGGTTGTTTTCGCCAGGGAGGGGCAAAAACCTCCGCCTGGATTGCCATTATGAGGGATATCGTCTTTTTAGCCACAGCCCTCATACTCTTTACCGAACAGAAAGAGCGGCGATTTTCCTACAGATAACAGCTGGCCGGCATCGGCTGGGGTCTCGCAACGTCAGGCAACCCGGTACTGTCAGCAGTCACCCCGGAGAGGTCCTTCGTTGCAGCGAAACATTTCTATTTTTTTTGGAGTTACAATGATTCTGCAAAACAGTATCCTGGTCCTCTGTTCCTATTGTATCGGCTCTATCCCCACCGGCCTGCTGCTGGCCAAGGCATTCGGCGGAGTGGATATTCGCACCAAAGGCAGCGGAAATATTGGCGCCACCAATGTATACCGGACCCTGGGCCGAAAGATCGGCATAATGACGCTGATCGGCGATTGTCTTAAGGGGCTTCTTCCGGTTTTAGCGGCAAAAGCTCTCGGGCTTCCGAATATGTGGGTTGCACTGATCGGACTGGCAGCTTTCCTCGGCCATATTTTTCCGGTCTTTCTCCGCTTCAAAGGAGGAAAAGGGGTTGCCACCGCCTTGGGAGTTTTTCTTGCCACATCCCCCTTTGCTGTTCTGGCGGCGTTGGGTGTATTTATCCTCGTACTGGTCAAGTGGCGGTTTGTCTCACTTGCTTCCATCACCGCAGCAGCAGTAATGCCGGCCCTGACAACAATAATTGACCGCAACCCGATGATTGTCGCCATGTCCCTGGCAATCTCAATCATTGTCATTATAAAGCACCACGAAAACATCCGGCGGCTGAGAAACGGAACGGAAAGCAAGTTCAAGGCATAAAAAAAATGGGCCTTTACGAGGCCCATTTCCTTTTTTAAAATCATATCCGTGACAGGATCACATTTCTGTCAACACCTTTTCCTCATACAGCGACTCAAGTCGAAACTTGTGTTTCTGTTCCTCGTTGGCCAGCATCTGCATAAGTTTTTTCAGTTCCGGATCATCCGTCAGGCTTTCTGCCTCGAGGTAAAAGCGGGTTGCCTTTTCCTCGTTCTTCATGGCGTAGATCAGTATTTCCTGGTATGTCATCGAGTCGTGGTAGGAAATATCTACCAGGTATTCACTGATACCGAGGTCAGGCACTTTTCGGAACGTGTAGGTGGAAACCTTTTCCTTGTCCAGGTTCAGAAGCATCTTTTTGTGACCTTTTTCCTGGTCAGCAAGTTCTTCAAAAATCTTTCGTGCCGCAGGGTTGGAGGATTTTTTAGCAGCGTTGAGATACAGCCGATAGGAAGCATCTTCCCGCTCCAGCGCAAATTCCAGAATGTCGTCCAGTGTATTCAGTTCCACGAAAATCTCCTCTGATCATCTCGATCACGGCAGCAAACATTTTACTTCTGCAGTTTTTGTAACAACAAAGACGTGCCTTGTCAAGCAGTGCTGTTCCGACTTGACATGAACGGCAAGATACCCTACATATACGTCTCCATGCTACGAGAAATCAAGGATCGTTTATTCCAAACCTGGATCTTCCTGAACCGGACCCGCACGGGAAAAGCAAAACCGTGGGGATACGCGCTTTTTGCGTTGTTCATCCTGACAGTGCTTACTCTCAGCAGTTACCTGCACTTCCTTGCAACACCTTACGGCAATGGTTCGGTGGTAAAGGTTTTCGATTTTTCTTCCGGTTACACCATGAAGAAAATTTCCGATGAACTGGCGAAATCCCGCATTATCGGCAATGCCACGCTCTTCTCCCTCTATGCAAGAATCCAAAACGCCGACGAAAAAGTTCAGGCCGGCACCTACCGCTTCACCGATGCCATGTCGCCACCGGAAATACTTGCCAAACTGGTCAACGGTGACGTTTTCGAAGTCAGATTCGCCGTGCCCGAAGGGTATTCCATTTTCCAGATTGCTGAACTGCTCGAGAAGCAGGGTGTCGTATCCAAGGAAAGCTTTCTCAAGCAATGCTTCAACCGCACCCTTCTCACCACATTGGAAATCCCGGCGAAAAGTGTCGAAGGATTTCTTTCTCCCCGCACCTACACCATCAAACCCGGTGCCGACGCTACATCTCTTATCAAGGAAATGGTGGTGCAGTTCCGTTTGACGTATGACCGCAAATTTGCCGAACAGGCAAGTCGGGTCGGGTTATCTGAAATGGAAGTCCTAACCCTTGCCTCCATGATAGAAAAGGAAGCCGTAATCC
>JAQUHN010000180.1 GCA_028683555.1 Geobacteraceae bacterium
CTGGGCCAGCCAGAGCGTCTCGCGCGGCGGGGTCTCGACAACCACCCCGTCCTGCACCACCTTGACGGTATCCTTGACCGGAACCGCCACCAGCGCGCCATCATGGGTCCGGGCCGTCGCCACCGAACTCTCGATAATGGAGAGGGGAATAAAAGGCCGCACCCCGTCATGGATAATGACCGGGTCATCCGGGCCGACCTGTTCCACCGCGCGCAGGCCGTTCAGCACGGAATGCTGACGCTCGCTGCCACCGGCCACGATGCGGCGGACCTTGCTAAATCCGAAACGCTCCACCACCTTCTCCCGGCAGTACGGAATTTCATCCTCCGGGATGATCAGGTAGATATCGTCCACAAAGGGAGCAGACTCGAAGACGGCGATGGTATGAGCCAAAATCGGCCGATCACCCAACTGCAAGTACTGTTTGTTCATCCCCGCAGCCATCCGCTTGCCCATGCCGGCCGCCGGAATAAGGGCTATCACCCGCATCGTCCCTACCCCTTTAGAAGCAGTTGCTGGTTATTAGTTTTTGGTTTTTGGTTAACACACCGAAGACCAAGAACGAAAAACCAGAAGCCGAACCCGATTGCTCCTCGATTTTTCAGAATTTTCAATAATAAACTCAGGCCCTTTTACCGGTCAATGAAAAAGTTTCAGAAACGGGTTGAAAGGCGGTTTTGAGTTGTGGGTTTTGAGTTTTCAGGTATAAAAACCAGCATCAGATCCTGGGTTTCATGCTGTTACCATACCTGCTCGACCGTGTCCCTCGTGGCAAATCAGGTTTGAACGTCTACCAACCCAAAACTAAAAACTCAAAACTAAAAACCGCCGTTCCCCACCTTTCTCTCCTTGCATTTTCTTTTCGCCAAAGCTACTCTTTTTACAAAGGAGTGACCGATGGATCCGGTTCGACATCTGAAAGTTTCCATTATCGTGCTGGGCCTTCTCATTTCACTCGGAACATTCGGGTACATGGGAATTGAAGGGTGGAATTTTCTCGATTCCCTGTACATGACCGTCATCACCCTGGCAACGGTCGGCTTCCAGGAGGTCAATGCCCTCAGCGATCCCGGCAAAGTTTTCACCATGCTGCTCATCGTACTCGGTGTCAGCGTGCTCGGTTACATCGTCGGCAGTCTCGCCCAGATCATGTTCGAGGGACAGATCCAGCGCATCGTCGGGAGGAAAAAGGTGGAAAAGAAGATCGAGGCCCTGCGGGACCATTACATTGTCTGCGGTTTCGGCCGGATGGGCGGACTCATCTGCAAGGAGTTCTCCGCCAAGCCGCTGCCTTTCGTGGTGGTGGAAAAGAACACCGAGGTGATCGAAAAACTGGAGGAAGAAGGTTACCTCTACCTGCGCGGTGACGCGACCGATGACGAAACCCTGCTGAAAGCCGGCATCAAACGGGCCAAGGGCCTCATTTCGGTAGTCGCCTCAGACACCGAAAATGTCTATATTACTCTGACCGCGCGGGGACTGAATCTTGATCTTTTCATTCTTGCCCGCTCTGGTGACGAGGGATCCGACATCAAGCTGAAGCGGGCCGGCGCCAGCAAAGTCGTGTCTCCCTACCTGATCGGCGGCAACCGGATGGCCCAGGCTATCCTGCGCCCCAACGTGGTGGACTTCATCGAAATCGCCACCGGCCGCGAACACCTGGAATTGCAGATGGAAGAAATCATCATCCCGGCCGACTCCGGTTTTATCGGCGAAAATCTCGTCAGTTCCGGGTTCCGCAAGGAAACAGGGGTGATGATCGTCGGCATCAAGAAATCAAACGGCAGCATGGTCTTCAACCCGGAACCACACAGCACGCTGTCGGAACGGGATACCCTGATCGTTCTCGGTCAACCCGCTGCCATCACCAAGCTGGAGTATATCATCCAATGCAGCAGCTGCGCCGCTGACATGATCAAACGACACAAGAAGCCCCTCAATGAAAGCTAAACATATATTCGTTCACGCCCCCTATGCCCTCATCGAGGAGCATCTCGAGTTCATCCTGGAACGCGGAATCAATCCGGAGATCGCTTTTACCGGCGACACCCTCGACACGCTGGATCCGCAACGACTGCGGGAAATCGCCGCTATCCTGACCCATAACGGCATCCGCACCACTGTCCATGCACCCTTCATGGACCTGAGTCCCGGCGCTCTGGACCGCTTGGTACTGGAAGCGACCCGGCAGCGCTTCCGGCAGGTAATGGATGCGGTAGCAATACTGCAACCCCTGGTGGTGGTATTCCACCCGGGCTATGACCGCTGGCGTTTCGGCAGCAGCCGGGACCGCTGGCTTGGCAACAGCATCGAAACCTTTCAGCAGGTGGTGGCCCGGGCAGCAGCAATCGGCTGTGTGGTGGCAGTGGAAAATATTTTCGAGGAAGAACCCTCTACCCTGCTGGCCCTCCTGCAAGCGATCGATTCGCCGCTGTTCCGTCACTGCTTCGATGTGGGGCATTGGAACCTCTTTTCTAAGCTTACCCTGGAGGAATGGTTCGCGGCATTGGGCCCTTTTGTCGCCGAAGCGCACATCCACGACAATCACGGCCTGACTGACGATCATAGCCCCTTGGGCGAGGCGGGCATCGACTTCCGCCGGTTTTTCAACCTGATGGCCCGCCATGCCCCGGAAGCGGCCTGGACCATCGAGGCGCACAACCGGGAAGCGGTCGAGCGCGCCCTGCAGAACCTCTCACCGTACGTTGCGGAGCGCTACCCGCACATGTGACCCGGAAAATCGCTGCCGGAAAGAACGATTTTAGCCTGGCCAAATTTTTTTCTTGACAGCAGATCGCTTCTTTGCTAAGAATGGCCCCATGATTCTCTGCGGCTATTTTACCTTATTCGCTTTTACTTTTTGGTGCGGTTACTTTTTTCGACCGTCCACCCGGCGTATAAGTCTAAGATACGTATAGCAGATACAAAAACGAGACTGGAAGCCGAGGGTGGACGAGAAACCACCCCCGGCTTTTTTATTTTTGAAGCACGTGCCAGCAATCGACAGGGCCGGGGGAAGTTCCTCCGGCCCTTTCTGTTTTCCGGGGACAAGGAGATGGGCGCATGATTATCGTCATGAAGGCAGGTGCAGCCAAAAAAGACAGGGATGAGGTGCTGAAGCGGATCAGGGAACTGGGCTACAAGCCCCATGTTATCCACGGCACCACCAGGGACGTCATCGGCGCCGTGGGTGACGAGCGGGGCAAGCTGGTGCTCCAGTCGGTTGAGTCAATGCACGGCGTGGAGAGCGTTTTTCCGATCCTGCAGCCCTACAAGCTGGCATCGAAGGAAATTAAACGCGAGCCGAGCATCATCCGGGTCACCGACACCGTGGCTATCGGCGGCAAGGAGATTATCGTCATGGCGGGCCCCTGTTCGGTGGAAGGAGAGCAGCAAATCATCGAGACGGCCCTGGCGGTCCGCGACGCCGGTGCCCAGATGCTGCGCGGCGGAGCATTCAAACCGCGCACCTCGCCCTATTCTTTCCAGGGCCTCGAAGAGGAGGGACTGAAGCTCCTGGCCAAGGCCCGGGAAGCATCCGGCCTGCCGTTTGTCACCGAGGTAATCAACCCGGAAACCGTCGAACTGGTAGCCGACTACTCCGACATGCTGCAAATCGGCGCCCGCAACGCGCAGAATTTCGCGCTGCTGAAAAAAGTCGGGCAGACCAGCAAGCCGGTGCTGCTGAAGCGCGGCATGTCCATGACCATCCAGGAATTCCTCATGAGCGCCGAATACATCATGAGCGAAGGAAACCAATCGGTAATCCTCTGCGAGCGGGGCATCCGCACCTTTGAGACCGCAACCCGCAATACCCTCGACCTGTCCGCCATCCCGGTACTCAAGGAACGGACCCATCTGCCGGTGATTGCCGACCCGTCCCACGGCACAGGCAACTATCATTACGTGGCCGCCATGGCATGTGCCGCCGTGGCTGCCGGCGCTGACGGACTGATGATCGAGGTCCACTCCGATCCGGAAAACGCCTCCTCCGACGGCCCGCAATCCCTGAAGCCGGCAAAGTTTGCCAAACTGATGGAAAAACTGAAACTGTTCGCCACCGCAGCCGACCGAACCCTCTGAGCACAGCTCCCCTTCGTCTCCGTGCCTTCTCCCCCTCGCAGGGGGAAAGGCACCGGCGAATCACCAAACTGCCTGGTTCATTCGCCCCCCCCCCCCGGGACACCCTCGAAAAAACCCTTGCCTGCGACAATTTCTTCCAGTATCGTGTGTCGAAACTAATAATATTTACTTAATATTTTATTTTCACCAGGACCTGCTTCCGGCGCCCTCCTCCGCCCCGACTCCCCGAAAAGGACAATGGTGCCCATTCCTGGTGCAATGGGAGGTACCACGTGCGCTGTCTTATACTCTGTTTTTGCTGTGGCATGATGCTCTGGCTGCCCCCGCACACCCTGGCCGCTGCCCCTGACCCGGCAACACAGCAGGCCGAACGGAAAATCAGGCGGGATTTCGAGATCGTCCTCGATCTCTGGCGCGACGGCCGCTATGATGAGCTGTATGAAAGAACCTATGCCTCCGGCAAGCATTCCCGGGAATCCTTCACCCGGCGAATAGCCGCTGCCGGCCGCAAACCGGCCTGTTGCTGGGAGAAATTGCAGGACGTCAGCGTCAGCCCCGGACAGACAGGGAAAGCAACGCTCCATGCCCGAATCGGCCTCGAAAACAGCCGTGGCGCCACGGAATACTGCACCCGATCTTTCCGCATGATAAACGATGGCGAAACCTGGAAACCGGCCAGGTCCGAGATTCTCTCGCTGGCAGGCAAAGCGGCTGCAAAAAGCAGCGTCTACCGCTATCCCTGAAGCCCTTTCCCGGCACACCAACCAGCAAGGAAAGGATTGACTTCACGGTTCTCATTCGCTACTCTCATCCGGCTAAAATCAGTGCAGCAGGAACAGGCTGCAACAGGAAACAACTGAGCCGACCGGACAATTTTCTGCCGGCTGTCACTCCGGAAGTCAACGGCATTGCCTTTGCCACGCATCAGCAGCAGTGCCGAAAGACGGTACCGTTTTTTGCCGGAAATTCCGCAACGGGATAGCGGAGCACGAAATCCAGGGGGGAAAAACAATGGGTGGAAAAATCACTCAGCAGCAAGCATCGGACAAGGCAACGGAAATCCTCAGTGCACTGAAAGGCGGGAGCCTCGAAGTGGAAAACATTGATGTCAGCTTCATTCTCTATCTTACCGAGCTCATTTCGAACCGGGGAACAGTGGAAGAACCGACGTTATCGCGGGAACTGGTAAACGATATCATCGCCGCCATGATGAAGCACGGTGTCAACATGCATGACTGGCCGCTGATTATCAGCCAACTGCTGAAGGCGCTGCACACCGTAATCCTGTACAATATTCCCGATTGCTACCAGGAAAAGGCGGTTGAACTGGCGGCGGAAGAGCTGCAGAAGGGCTTTGAAACGAGCAAAAAAGAGTATTTTGAGCTGCTCGGCGTGAAGTAACGGGCAACAAGAGCCGTGATCCGCGGGTCACCTTCCGGACCGGAAAATGACCCGCGGATGGAGAACACTAACGATTCATCAGGGCACGGAAACTGTCGGTAATGCCCCCTTCGAAATACAGCGATATTTTATCGTGGAGAGCGTCCAGCGAGGCAGGCAGATCCTCTCGCGTCTGCTGCCGGGCAATATAGCCATCGAAATCCATGGTGAAGCTTTTCTGGCGGATCGGCTCCGGATAGTCGAAATTGTACATGCCGTACAGGAAGGTCAGTTTCATGTCACCGTAGTTCATCTCCAGGTTATGAAACGCCCGGGCAATGGCCGCCTTGTCGTCGGCTACCGAAAAAATTGACAGCAGATTCGGATTCAGGTATTCGGTCCAGTCGGTCAAAGTGGATTCCGTCAGTTCGATATTGTTGAAATAGCGCAGCCCGAAGCGGTTGACGCCAAGATCGCTGACCTCGGGGAAAGAGGTAAGCACTGCGTCGGCCAGGAACAGGAATGTCTCCCGCAGGTCGCTGTAATCGGTATACTGCTTGAAATCCAGCCACATGAAACTGGGAGCAATGCACAGCGCCCGGTCTCCTTTTTTCCCCTGGAAAAACCAGTGATTTTCCTTCACATGCCGCCGCGTCGGATCGGATCCGCACTTCATTTCGATCTGCTCGGCGATGGCGCTCTTGCGCTGTACATGGGGAAACTGTTCCCTGAGCTTTTCCTTCACTGATGATGGCAAATCGGATGAAATCTGATAGAGATTCCTGTTGAAATCGATGCGGGCCATTACGTTTTTCAGGAAATTATTTTGATATTTTCCGGACATAGAGACTCCCTTGGATGTATAGTATAGCGTTCGTGTTCTCAGCGGGGCAGACTCGACCAGGCCGACATCACCTTGTCGTGCCCGGGAACGATATTCGTTGGAATAGGCGCGGCATACCAACCGCACAAAGAATTACTACTACCGTATTTTTTGCCGATAGTCACGAATTTTCATGGAAGTTCGCCAGCAGCTGCCCAGCCGGACAGCATGCGCCGCAACACTTTTTCCGACACCGGCAAGGCATGCTGCCGGCGACGGGCGGGCAAGACCGACAGCTCCCTGCACCCCTGCCACGGAGCATGAAAACCCTGAAAAAAAGCGAAAATAGGATATAAAGAATTGAAACTATGCCGCCCGCTGTTTATAATACCGCAAAAATCTCAACCCGGTGGTACCGATTGGAACTGAAGAGCACGGAATTCATAAAAAGCGCTGTAGCCCCCGAGCACTACCCGGAAAGCGATCTGCCGGAAGTGGCCTTCGCCGGCCGCTCGAATGTGGGCAAATCCTCGCTGATCAATACCCTGGTCAACCGAAAGAGCCTGGTACGCACCAGCCGGACACCGGGACGGACCCAACTGATCAACTTTTTCCTGGTGAACGGCGAATTTGTCCTTACCGACCTCCCGGGATACGGATTTGCAAGCGTTCCCCTGGCCGTGAAGCGCACCTGGGGCCCGATGATCGAAACCTATCTGGAGCGGCGTAAAAATCTCCGCTGCGTCGTTCTGATCCTTGACGTGCGGCGCGTGCCGAGCGCCGAAGATCGGCTGATGCTCCAGTGGCTCAGAAATTACTCCATTCCGGTCCTGCTGGTAATCAACAAATGCGACAAGGTGTCCCGCAACGAACGGGCACGCCAGGCCGCCGTCATTGCCCGAACCCTCGAGGTTCCGGTAACTGAACTGGTCTTTTTCTCGGCCCTGCTGAAGGAAGGAAGAGATACCCTCTGGGAAAGACTGGAAGCGATGCTGTTCCAGTAGCAGACTGACAGAACACCCTGGGAACAGTCCCGGCCATAAGGCATGCTATGCGTTGCCCTATGGCCGGGCCTTGCCCTTTGAATACATGAAGAGGTTGCCATGCATACCATAGTACAGAAGGAAATAGTAACGGAGCGGACCTGGCACATGCGGTTGGAAGCGCCGCTGGTGGCAGGGAAGTGTCAGGCGGGGCAGTTTCTGATGCTGCGGATCCACGAGCAGGGCGAGCGGATCC
>JAQUHN010000181.1 GCA_028683555.1 Geobacteraceae bacterium
GGCCATGAGCTTATCCTCGATGTTAGTGGAGCTCCATTCCGCCAGCGACGTCGCGCCATCAGCCGAATCTTCCTGCGTGGAGTCCCGCTTCCAGGTGGTACAGAGACTCCATGCTGTTATCGAGCAGGCCTGTTCCTCGTTGAAAGACGAGCTGCTTTCCCAGGAAGGATCCAGTCGGGAACTGATGCAGGCGGCCCTGGATATGAGGACATTGCCCCTGGCCACCATTTTCGATACTTTTCCCCGGACTGTCCGTGACCTGTCGCAGACGCTCGGCAAAGAAATCGAGTTCATGGTGGAGGGTGGAGAGACCGAACTGGACAAGATGATCATCGAAAAAATCGGTGACCCGCTGATGCACATGATCCGGAATGCTGTCGATCACGGCATTGAAAGCAAAGAGGAGCGACTCCGTGCCGGCAAAGCAGAGAAAGGGACTCTCCGGTTGTCGGCGTGGTGCGAAGGGAGCAGCGTTACCATCCTGGTACGGGATGACGGCCGGGGCATTTCCCTCGAAAAGCTTCGGGCCAGGGCCCTGCAGAAAAACATCGTCGACCGTGAGGCCCTCGATGCCATGTCGGAGGCCGAACTGACGGATCTGATCTTCCTGCCGGGATTCAGCACCAGCGAAATCGTCACCGACCTGTCCGGGCGCGGCGTCGGCCTTGACGTGGTGCGGAAAAACATCAGGGAGGACCTGAAGGGGAGCATTCGTATCGACTCGACGGAAGGGGTGGGTACCGCAATCTCGCTGAAAGTTCCCCTGAACCTGGCCCTGTTCAGCCTGCTGTTCGTCTCCGCGTCGGACAGGGTTTTTGCCTTCCTGGATGATGCGGTGGAGGAGGTCGTGTCCGTTACCTGCGAGCAGCTCATTACCGTGGTCAACAAGCGGGCGATCCGGCTCCGCAACGAGGTGATTCCCGTTGAAAGCCTGGCGGTGCTGCTGAATCTGCCAGACACCCGGGGCAAGGCGGAAGAACGGCTGCTTATTGCGATTGTTACCAGCGGCAATGAAAAGCTCGGCCTGGTGATCGATGCGTTGCTTGACGAGGATACCGTGATCGTCAAGCCTCTTCCGGCCCACTTGAAAAATGTCCGGCTTGTCTCCGGCGCAACGATCAGGGGGAAAAGTCAGATCGTTCCCCTGCTGGCCGTTTCCGTTCTGTGCTCGGCGGCGCGGGAGAAAAAGGGTGTCCGACCGGCCGTCCCTTCGGCAGAAGTCCGCAAAGAGCGTACCGTCCTTGTTGTCGACGACTCCATCAGTACCCGCGAGATCGAGAAGAGCATCATCGAGGCCCACGGTTACCAGGTGGTCGTGGCCGGGGACGGCATCGAAGCACTGGAAAAGACGCGGGAAAAGATTTTCGACGTCATTGTCACGGACATCGAGATGCCTCGCCTTGACGGCTTCAGTCTTACGGAAACGCTGCGAATGGATGAACGGTACCGCCATACGCCGATTATTATCGTTACGTCCCGGGAGCGGGATGAGGACAAGAGAAGAGGGATCCTGGTGGGGGCGAATGCCTATATTGTAAAGGGATCTTTCGATCAGGCCAGCCTCATTGAGACAATTGATAGCTTGGTGGCTTGAACGGCATGGCCGCCTGTTTGTTCAGGAAGTGAGTACAGTTATGAAACCAGATTCATCGTTACAGAATACCTTGCCGGGGGCGGCTGCCAAGCCTGCTTCGGTATCTTCCCAGGAAAAACTGCGGTTGGTGAGGGAGCGATATCTCCGCAACCTGCCTGAATGCCTGAGCCGGATCGCGTGTTACTGGAGTAGTCTGCATGAGGACAGTATCAATCGGGAGGAACTGCGTGCTTTGCACGGCATGCTCCATACCCTTGCCGGATCGGCTCCATCGTTCGGCCTGACGAAGCTGGGGGCCGTGGCCCGGGAGACCGAAACCCTGGTGTGGGACATGCTGGAAGACAGGTCTGCCTCTCCCCACGATCAGTGGCTGCGTACTAGCCTGGCGCTTGATGAGCTGCAGGCTGCTTTCGGCGAAACCGAAGAGGAAGAGCGCGCCCGGATCCGCTTCGAGGAGTCGACTCCCCTGGCTCCCGTTGCCCGCGAGAAAAACAGCAAGCTGGTGTTTCTGGTAGAAGACGATGTGAGCCTGCTGCAAAACCTTACAGTACAGATCGAGTGTTTCGACTACCATGTCCGATCTTTTCCGGGGCTGGCCGATGTAAAGAAAGCGGTGGCGAGGGAGGTTCCCGCGGCCATCATCATGGATCTCATGTTTCCGGAGGGAGGCGTTGCCGGCGCAGAGCTTGTCGCCGACATTCTGCGCGAGGCGGCACAACATATTCCGGTTATCTTCATTTCCCAGCGGCACGATTTTACCGCCCGCCTTGAGGCGGTGCGCGCCGGCGGCGACGCCTACCTGACCAAGCCGCTCCATATCAGCCGTTTGATCGAGAAGCTGGACCAGCTTACCGAAGAACGGCAAACCGACCCGTACCGGATTCTCATCATCGATGATGACCCGGAGCTCTCCCAGTTCCATGCCCTGACGCTGCAACAGAACGGCATGCTCACCCGGGTGGTGAATGACCCCTTGAAAGTCGTGGAGCATCTGGTGGAGTTCAATCCCGAACTGATCCTCATGGACATGTACATGGAGGGCTGCTACGGGGACGAACTGGCGCAGATCATCCGCCAGATGGAGGCGTACGTGAGCATTCCGATTGTCTACCTGTCGGCGGAAACGCGGAAGGAAAGGCAATTCCGTGCCATGCGCATCGGCGCGGACGACTTCCTGACCAAGCCGATCAAGCCGGACCACCTGATTTCGTCGGTTACCATCAGGGCGGAGCGGATGCGGATCATCCGCTCGTTCATGGAGCGGGACAGCCTCACCGGCCTGCTGAATCATACCAAGACCAAGGAACAGCTCGACTTGGCAGTCCTGCGGGCCCGGCGCAGCGGCGGTACTTTTTCCTTTGCCATGATCGATATCGATGACTTCAAGTCGATCAACGACACTTACGGCCACCTGACCGGAGACCGGGTGATTGTCATTCTCTCACGGCTGCTGCAGCAGCGGCTCAGGAAAACGGACGTGGTGGGGCGCTATGGGGGCGAGGAGTTCGCCGTTGTCCTGATGGATACCTCCGCAGAGCAGGCATTCCGTGTCATGGATGAGATCCGCTACAGTTTCGAACAGCTGCGCCATGAATCGGACCTTGGCGAGTTTGCCGTGACCTTCAGTTGCGGCATTGCCTCGTTTCCTGATTTCCATGACCCTGTTACCCTCTGCCGGGAAGCGGACAAGGCACTCTATGAAGTGAAGACAAGCGGACGTAACCGGGTGCTGGTTCGCGAACCGTAGGGTTCCGGGTGAGGAGCGTGAAAATGAGTGAAGCACAACCGGTAATTCTCGTGGTTGACGATGACCCGTTTGTCGCGGAAATGCTGGTCATTCTGCTGGAAGATGAAGGGTATGCGGTGGAGTCGGCGAACGATGGCCGGGAAGCCATGGCGGTGTTCCTCCAAAATCCCGCAATGGATCTCGTTCTGAGCGATATGAACATGCCGGGCATGGACGGTCTGGAACTGACACGGGAAATACTGAAGGTGAACGGCGAGGTTCCTATACTGCTTCTGACGGCCCGCGATGACGAGTCATTTACCCGTGAAGCACGGCTATGCGGTGTCAGCAGGTGCCTGGTGAAGGACGAAAACCTGATGGACGAGATAGCCGGCATCGTAGGACAGGCGCTGAAAGAAGCAGCCGGCGCACGGTGATCGCCGCAGGCTAGCGGAGGGCGCTGCCCTGTCGTGAACCCCGTCGTTCCAGTTCGTAATCAATCGCGTTCAGCACTTCGAACTTCTGCAGTGACCAGCGGGGCGCAATCAGGTGGTCATGCCCGCCGTCACCGGTCAGACGCTGGATCGAAATGTCTGGCCGGAGCCGTTCCAGAGAGTCGCAGACCAGCCCCACATACTCGTCCCGATCAAGCATCCGTACTTCGCCCCGGTGGTACAGTTCGGCCAGCGGTGTTTCCTTCATCACATGAAGGAGATGGATCTTGACGCCGTCGATTCCCAGCCCGTTCACGATCCCGGCCGTGCTCAGCATCTCCTCGCGCGTCTCGCCGGGCAGTCCCAGGATAACATGGGCGCAGACCCGGATATCTACCCCCTTGCATGCCCGCACCGCGTTCGCAAAAGTGGCAAAATCGTGCCCCCTGCCGAGAAAATCCAGTGTCCGGTCCAGCGGTGACTGAAGTCCCAGTTCCAGCCAGAAATATGTTTTGCGGGCGTATTCTGCCAGCAGCGCGACCGTTTCCGGTGGCAGGCAATCGGGGCGAGTGCCGACAATCAGTCCAACCACGCCGTCTACTGCCAGTGCCTCGTCGTATAGCTGCCGGAGTGTTTCCACCGGTGCATAGGTGTTGGAGTATGCTTGGAAGTAGGCGAGAAAACGCTTGGCCTTGTATTTGCGGGTCATGACTTCCTTGCCCGCTTCAATCTGTTCTGTCACCGGGACTCCGGCCTCGATGCCGTGGGCGCCCGATCCCTTGCCGCCGCAATAGATACAACCCTCGGTTCCCACGGTCCCGTCCCGATTGGGGCAGGTAAACCCGGCGTCCACGGAAATGCGATGCACCCGGCAGCCGAAAACCCGATTCAGTTCCTCCGAATAGGTGTTGTATCTCTTGTCCATGAAAATCCCGTCAGTCTGAATTAGCGTGCGTGGCCGGTTGGTCGCACAGTTGCTGATCAGTGTAGCCGATCACCGACGGAAAGCGCAACAGGAAGAAGAAAAACAGTATTTCATTGATATAAATACATAATTCTGGTAGTTGAGAAATGGTGCGAGCAGGATGAGTGGCTGTGCCCGGGGGGGCGCTATGTCTTGACGATCTGGCGCATAGCGCGGAGGAAAGTCTCGATCTGTTCTTCCGTAGTAAACCAGCCGGGGCTTACCCGCACGGTTCCCGCAGGGTAGGTGCCGATGCTGCGGTGGGCTTCGGGCGCACAGTGGAGGCCGGTCCTTACCTCGATGTCATATTGCTGGTCCAGAGAAAAGCCGATCATGGCCGGGTCCATGCCCGCTACGGTGAAGGAAACAATGCCGCCGCGCTCTTTCCCCGGTGGAGGTCCATGGAGACTGACGCGATCGATTGCACCGAGTCCTGCCATGATGCCGTCGACAAGCGATATTTCTTTTTTTCTGATCGTCTCGATCCCGGTTTCGAGGATGAAGTCCACCCCTGCCCGCAGTCCGGCGATGCCGGGAGTGTTATGAGTGCCGCTTTCGAAGCGGGCCGGCATTTGTTCCGGTTGCTCTTCGCCGCTTGAATGGCCGCCGGTTCCCCCCACCAGCAGGGGGGGGAGGTCAATGCCTTCGGCGATGTAGAGCAGCCCGGTGCCCTGCGGCCCCAGAAGTCCCTTGTGACCCGGGGCGGCCAGCAGGCTGATGCCCATTTCCTCGACCTCGATCGGCATGACACCGGCACTTTGGGCAGCGTCGACCAGCAGCGGTATTCCGGCCTGCCTTGCCAGGCGGCCGATTTCGGCAATCGGCTGGATCGTGCCGGTGACGTTCGAACAGTGGGAAAGGGCGATAAGGCGAGTGTCGGCCTGTAGTGCTGCGGCCAGATCACGGGGATTGAGAAAGCCGTATCGGTCGCAGGGTATTCGGGTGATGGCGGCTCCCCTCGACTCGGCCACCCGCAGTGGCCGCGAAACCGAATTGTGCTCCATGCTTGTGGTGACAGCATGATCGCCGGGCCGGAGCATTCCGGAAATTGCCAGGTTCAATGCTTCGGTTGCGCTGCTGGTGAAGACCAGGCGGGCGGAGTCGCTGATGGAGAACAGCTTTGCCAGGCTTTCCCGGGCCTCAAAAATAATGCGTGTTGCGTCGAGGCCCCGGCGGTAGCCACCGCGACCGGGACTGGCGCCGATTTCCCGCAGGGCATGGTCCACCGCCTGGTAGACCGATTCCGGTTTGGGATGGGAAGTGGCGGCATTGTCGAGGTAGATGGGCATTCGCTGCTCCTTGTCAGGTTTAAAAAATAGTACGCTTTTGAACAACCGGTTAAAAGTGGCTGCGCAGGGCGAAGTGGAAAACAACATCGGGTGCGGTATCCACCAGCACATCTTCCGCGACCCCGATATCGAGGAATGTGTCATCGGTAAAGCCGATGGTTCCTCCGGAAATGAGCTGCACGGAACCGCTGTTCACCTGCTCCAGGCTGCTGCCGGTATAGAAGGAGGTATGGGCATCGGCCTGGATTTTCAGGGCAAGCCAGCTGAGGGGGCTCCAGCCGATGCCGAGCGAGCCGAACCCGACCAGGTTGCGCTGCTGGTCTTCCAGCACATTGCCGTCGGTCATCGTCATGCCGCCGGCCGCGCCATACAGGGTCAGGTGCCCGAGCGGCAGCCGGAAGTCGTCGCTGGCGGTCAGCCAGAGGGCGAAATCGGTGCTGCCGCTGCCGAACAGGCGGTTGCTGTTGCCGCTGGGAAGCTTTATGCTGCCGTGCAATGCAACTGCCAAGGGAGCGTCGCTGCCGTCGTGGTAAAGCTGCCAGGCTGACGAGAGCCGAATGTCGCCAAGGCCGGAAGAGCCGTCATTGACCAGAAGCTTGGTGATGCCGTTCCTGGAGTACTGGTAGCGCAGCCGGTTGCGGGGGTATGATTTGCGCATGCCCTGCGGCAGGCCGAAGGTGTCGTGGAACCCCTCGATGAAACCGTCGAGAAAGCCGCCGCCGTTCGCCAGGTACGGAATGTCGATGCCGATCTGCACGCCTGGCGCGATGCCGTAGCGGGCCGTGAGGTTGAAGCGGTAGGTTTCTCCGTCGAGCATGAGTACTTCCCCTTGCGAGATGCCCGGGGCAAAGTTGTTCGATACGTCGGCGGTAAGGGTTCCCTCGAAGCGGCCGCGAGAAATAACCGTGGCACTGCCGATTTCCGGCAGGCCGAAAATCCGTATCAGCGGACTCTGATTGCTGCTCTGGAACGGAATGATATCCATGGCGGCGACTGCCGGCGCCGTGCCCGGGATTATGCCAGCCAATGCCAGGAGAAGGGCCGCGGCGAGGTTGCTGGGGTTTCGGCCTGCTGGATGGTGCTTCAGCCGGGACAAGAGGCCTGAAAGTATAGCGGTAATATGCATGGTGGATAGTTCCCTCCTTTGCTGGAAATGGGCCGGTCGTGTGCCGGCGCAGGCAAGGTGGTAGAGTTTCCTTAAAACAAATGTCGAACAATTGCAAGATGATAGTTTGCCATTACACTGATGGTACACTCTGCACGTTATGCGGAGGTTTTCCCGTGATCAGGAGGCTGGACCGGAATCAAGGCCCGACAAAGTTTCCGAAAGGGGTTGGAATGGTTGTTTTCCTGATGTTTTTCCTGCTGTCTCTTTCCAGTGCCACTGCTGCCGAATCTGCTGATGGCTACAGCCATCTCTGGGGCGGCTATGCAACCTCGCTCGACAATCGTTCTCCGGAGCAGCGCGGCAATGCCGGCCGGGCTGCCATGGATCTGG
>JAQUHN010000182.1 GCA_028683555.1 Geobacteraceae bacterium
GATGAGCTGCCTGCGTCAATCCATGCTTCCATGAGATATTCGGTCTTCGCCGGCGGCAAAAGGGTTCGTCCCATTCTGCTCCTTGCTGCCTGTGAGACGGTTGGTGGCGACATGCATAAAGCCATGCCGGCTGCATGTGCCATGGAAATGATTCATACCTATTCCCTGATACATGACGATTTGCCGGCAATGGACAACGACGATTTCCGCCGCGGCAATCCGACAAATCATAAGGTTTTCGGTGAAGCGACGGCAATTCTCGCTGGCGATGCACTGCTTACCGAAGCGTTCATTCTCCTCAGCAATCCTCGCTATACCGAAGGGCTTGACCCGGCCGGTCTGCTGCAGGTTGTCCACGAGATAGCCGTCTGCTCCGGTTCACGGGGCATGATCGGTGGTCAGGTGGTTGATATGGAGAGCGAAGGGAAGAAAGATATCGACCTGGCGACCGTGCTGTATATCCATACCCATAAGACCGGCGCTTTGATCCGGGCTTCGGTAAAAAGCGGTGCCCTGATCGGCGGTGCGAAAGACGCCGAACTCGAGGCAATCACCCGTTACGCGGAGGCCATCGGCCTTGCTTTCCAGATAGCCGATGACATTCTTGACATCGAAGGGACTACCGAGCAGATCGGCAAGGATGCCGGCAGTGACCAGGCCAGGGGGAAGGCTACCTATCCGGCTGTCATGGGTCTTGCAGAATCGAAGCGAAGGGCCGGGGAACTTGTCGATGTTGCCATCGAGGCGTTGTCCTGTTTCGATGAAAAGGCCGACCCGTTGCGGGAAATCGCCAATTATATCGTGAAGCGGAAATCCTGATGACCGACATACTCTCTTCCATAAATTCCCCGGATGACCTGAAAGGGCTTGGACTGGAGCAGCTTGAAACACTGGCCGCCGATCTTCGCGAGACAATTATCAGTGTCTGCGCCGCAAACGGTGGACATCTGGCTCCCAGCCTCGGTGTCGTGGAGTTGACACTGGCCCTTCATAAGGTCTTTGCAACGCCCCGGGACAAAATTGTCTGGGACGTGGGGCATCAGGCATATGCCCACAAGCTTCTCACCGGGCGTCGTGACTCGTTTGCCACACTTCGCAAACTGGGTGGCGTGAGCGGTTTTCCGAAACGTGCGGAATCGCCCCACGATGCCTTTGATGTGGGCCACTCTTCAACGTCAATTTCCGCGGCGCTTGGTCTTGCCGCGGCCCGTGATCTTAAGCATGACAACAGCAAGGTCGTAGCTGTTATCGGCGATGGGTCCATGACCGGCGGTCTCGCCTATGAAGGACTCAACCATGCCGGTCACCTGAATAAGGATCTGATCGTTATCCTCAACGATAATGAAATGTCCATTGCCGAAAATGTCGGGGCGCTGTCGAATTTTCTGAGCCGAACCATGACCAATGATTTCGTGCATCGGATTAAAAAAGATGTGCAGGGTTTTCTCGAGGGGTTGGACAGCGTCGGCAAAAGCGTGTTGCATATTGCCCGCAAGGCCGAAGAGTCGCTCAAGGGGTTATTTACTCCCGGGATGCTTTTCCAGGCTTTCGGCTTCGAGTATATCGGGCCTATTGACGGCCATAATCTGGAACGGCTGGTCGATACCCTGGAGCGCGTGAAAAAATTCGATAATGCCGTTCTGGTCCATGTCCTGACAAAGAAAGGCAAGGGTTACCAGCCGGCAGAGGAGAATCCGTCGCTTTTCCACGGTGTCGGACCGTTTGATCGCGATACGGGCAAGGTTCGCTCCTCGAAGGGAGCCCCTTCTTCCTATACGGCGATTTTCGGCGAAACCATGAAGCATATTGCTGCCGAGGATGAGAGGGTTATTGCCATCACTGCAGCCATGCCAGACGGGACAGGGCTTTCCGGATTTGCTCGTGAATTTCCTCAGCGGTTCTTCGATGTGGGCATTTCCGAGCAGCATGCCGTTACCTTTGCCGCCGGACTTGCGTCAGAGGGATTTCGTCCCGTCTTCGCCGTCTACTCGACTTTTCTGCAGCGCGCCTATGATGAGGTTTTTGATGTCTGCCTGCAGAATCTCCCCGTAACCTTTGCCGTAGACCGTGCCGGTGTGGTCGGTAATGACGGGCCGACCCATCATGGTCTGTTTGATCTTTCCTATCTCCGGACTTTTCCCAACATGATCATTATGGCGCCCAAGGACGAAAATGAGCTTCGCCACATGTTTGCAACGGCGATGAAGCATGACGGTCCGGTGGCAGTACGCTATCCCCGCGGTAATGGATTTGGCGTGCCGTTGGATCAGACCCTGTCCCCTGTACCGATCGGTAAGGCTGAAGTCTTGAGAGATGGTGACCATGGCGCGGTTCTGGCGGTGGGGACCATGGTTAACCCTTCTCTGGTAGCCGCCGAGCAACTTGCGGCGCTGGGCATCCGTATTGCCGTGATAAATATGCGGTTCGTCAAACCGCTTGATCGCGAGTTGATTATGCAGTATGCCGCAGGTACCGGAGTATTGGTTACCGTGGAGGAGAATGCCCTCGAAGGCGGGTTCGGTAGTGCCGTACTCGAACTTCTGGAGGAAGAAGGGTTCGATGGGGTGCAGGTCAGGCGTCTTGGTTTTCCTGACCGCTACATCGAACAGGGGGAACAGGCTGAGCTTCGTGCCATGTATGGGCTGGATGCAAACGGGATTGCAGAAAAAATCAGGGAGTTTTTGCCGGGGTAAGGGGAGGGGTGCAAGCCCTTCCCGTTGCCCCTCTCGATTGTATCGCTCTCCGGCGACGAAGCGAGACAAAATGAATGGTAGTGAATTAATTGGAAAACCAGTTTGACAGAGTGTTTATTGTACGGTATAAGAGGACAAAAAAGATCCACAAGGTATGGTTATGATGGAGCTGACCCGCAAGGGTGAATATGCAATCAGGGGCATCCTTTATCTTGCTCGCCAGCCACGGGGACAAGTTTCGCTGGTCGGGGAAATTGCCGAAGCGTCCGAAGTCCCGAAAACATTTCTGGCCAAAATACTCCAGAATTTCGTCAAGGTTGGGCTTGTTTCTTCTTCACGGGGAACGGGTGGTGGTTTTATGCTTGCGAGACCCGCGGAGCAAATTACCTTGCGTGAGGTGGTCGAGGCGGTAGAGGGGCCGATTATGCCCAACCGTTGTTTGATCGGTGCGGGAACCTGCGAAAGGGATGTTTCCTGTCCCGTTCACCCGGTATGGGAGAAGGTGCGCCGGGAAATTGTCGCAATTCTTGATGGGGTAACCATTGCTGAACTTGCCCGAGATTAACCAGCGGTTATACTGGTCACAATGCGGTTCCTTTCATCGTGTTGTTTTTGCTTCCTGACAAGAAGTACTGGAAGGAATGTATTTGTCATTCCACGGAGGGGGCAAACCTAGCGGTTCCGGGCAAAAAACAGTCTGGCTAGCCGATGTCCAGGAACTGATGATTTTATGCGAGTACGTGGAGATTCGAATCTGAGGATCGCTAAACCGGAACAGGAGGGGTGTTATGGATGTGGTGGCATTAAGCAGGCTGCAGTTTGCGGTTACCAGTATGTTTCATTTCATTTTTGTGCCGCTGACTCTCGGGCTTTCCATCATGGTAGCCATAATGGAAACACGCTATGTGCGCACCGGGAACGAACTCTATCTGGCTATGGCCAAGTTCTGGGGCAAGCTTTTTCTCATCAACTTTGCCCTGGGTGTCGTGACTGGAATTACCCTTGAGTTTCAGTTCGGAATGAATTGGGCCGAATACTCGCGATACGTGGGAGACATATTCGGCGCTCCTCTAGCTATTGTGGCTACGTTGGCCTTTTTTCTCGAATCGGTATTCATCGGTGTCTGGATCTTCGGCTGGAACAAGGTGTCCAAGAAGATGCACGCGGTTGCAATATGGATTGTCGCTTTGGCCTCAAACCTCTCTGCACTCTGGATTCTGCTTGCCAACGGCTGGATGCAGCATCCGGTCGGGTTTGTGCTGCGTAACGGCCGGGCGGAGATGGTTGATTTCATGGCCATGATAACCAACCCGTACGGGTTGTTGAAGTTTGCCCATACCGTAGTTTCCGGATACGTGGTGGCGGCATTTTTCGTGCTGGGAATATCTTCCTGGCACCTGTTGCGAAACAGCAGGCCCGATTTCTTCAAGGTTTCATTTCGAATGGGAGCGGTGTTCGGTCTGCTTTCCATCTTTTTAGTTCTGCTGACCGGTGATTTTCATGCTGTTGAAGTTGCCAAGACGCAGCCGGCGAAGTTTGCCGCCATGGAATCGGTATGGGAGACCAAGGCGGGTGCGGGTATGAATCTGCTGACGATTCCGGACCCGGCACAGGAACGTAACGCGGTTGAGGCAGTGACCATTCCGAAGCTTCTCAGCTACCTGGCGTATCATCAGCCTGATGCCGAAGTGAAGGGTCTGAAGGAGTTTCCGAAGGAAGACAGACCCCCGGTATTGCCGGTGTTTCTCAGCTTCAGGGCAATGGTGGGCATGGGGTTTTTCATGACCCTCTTGACCTTCCTGGCAGTCTTTGTTTCCTGGCGCGGTACTGTCGAGAAGCATACGCTGTTGTTACGGATTCTGCTCTATTCCATCCCGGTTCCTTATATCGCCAATCAGCTTGGCTGGATAGTGGCCGAGGTCGGGCGGCAACCCTGGATTGTCTATGGTGTTCTGAAAACTTCGGATGCAGTTTCGACCTCCATCAGTGTCGCGCAGGTAACCGGATCGCTGATAGGTTTCACCCTGTTGTACGGATTGCTCGGATTTGTCGATATCTTCCTGCTGGTAAAGTATGCCAGGAAGGGTCCTGACGGGGATCTGTCCGCCCTGATACAAGCTGCGCGAAAGGAGGTGTGATATGACGTTTCAGATTATCTGGTTCATTCTCTGGGGGATTTTATGGGCGGTCTATTTCATGCTGGACGGCTTCGTGCTCGGTGCCGGTATGCTGCACCGTTTCCTCGGCAGGAACGATGTCGAACGTCGTGTCATCATTAACACCTTCGGTCCGGTCTGGGACGGTAACGAGGTCTGGTTGGTAACCGCCGGCGGGGCGACCTTTGCAGCCTTCCCCACGACCTATGCACTCATGTTCAGTTACCTGTATACCGCGTTGCTTCTGCTGCTCTTTGCACTGATCGTTCGCGGCGTATGTTTCGAATTTCGCGGCAAGCTGGAGGGCGACCGCTGGAAAGGCCTATGGGATTCGGCGATCATGGTCAGCAGCTTCCTCCCGGCACTGCTCTTTGGCGTTGCATTCGGCAATATTTTCCAGGGATTGCCGATGGATGCTGCCGGCTATCACGGTTCTTTCCTGTCGCTGCTCAACCCATTTGGTCTGCTTACCGGGGCACTGTTCGTACTCCTGTTCCTGGTGCACGGATCTCTTTATCTGACCGTTAAAACCGAGGGAGAACTCAGTGCGCGGGCGCTTGCGGCGGCGAACCGCTTCTGGCCGGTGCTGTTGATCGTTGCCGCGGTGTTCCTGGTTGCCGCGAGTCCGGCGACCAGGCTGGACGATAACTATCTGTCATTCCCGCTGCTGCTGGTGGTGCCGCTTTTCGCGGTAGCTTCGCTGGTGATGATACGGATCAGTACCGCACGCGGAAAGTTGCTGACAGCATTTGCCGCTTCTTGCTGTACTATTGTTCTGGTTGTTGCCACCGGTCTTGTCGGGCTGTTTCCCAGTCTTATCCCTTCCGTTATCGATCCGATCTACAACCTGACGATTTACAATTCCTCCTCCAGTGAGTACACGCTGAAGATCATGACGGCGGTAGCCCTTGTTTTCGTTCCGATCGTCATTGCTTACAAGATATGGGTGTATCGGGTCTTTCGGGCAAAAATCACTCTTCAGGATGTTATGGAAGATGAACACTCGTACTGATATCGAGCTGGAAAAGCCGGTATTTCGATGAATTATTCCTGGTAAGAAACTTTTTTGCATCAACTGGTTTTCATACGCTGCGATATGTGGTAAGTATAAGAAAAGACACTTTATTGAAAGAAATATTCAAGAAGCAATAGACGGCTCTTCCACGCTCTTTGGTCGCGGTGATGTGCGGCTCAGAGCAGGGAATATTCATACAGTATCAGGTCCCTGGTAAAACTGACGTGAGTCGTTATTATTATCCTGCGAGGAATGAACATGGGAAAACCAAAATACTCTGAAACTACTGCGGTTGCTGCTTTTGTGGCCGGCGCTGCCCTTGCTGCCGGGATAACCCTTCTCCTGAGCCCTAAAACAGGGCGCGAGATCCGTGAAAACATCGGCGACATAAAAGAAGAAGCCGTCGAGAAAATCAAGGTTTGCGCCCGGGAGGCGAAATTCAAACTCAGTCCGAAAACGAAGCCAGACGCTTTTCGTTACGAAGGCGGCGACTGCTGGGTTTAATCTCAACTTCGAATCGAAGCCAGTCCCGGAGACTATGGGACTGGCTTTTTGTTTCTACTGCTTCTTTCCGCTTCTTGTCCTGCCTCTTTTTGTGGTTCAGCCATGCATGCCAATCGTTACTAGATTCGCGCACCTTCTGTCACACTCTACCAGGCGACGTTTAACCTGATCTTGTCAGCTGGAACTACCTCGCAACGACCTCCTGCCTGAGTTTTACGTTTCGCAGGCAAATAAATATTGTTTTTTATGATCCTTCTCTAAACCTTTAACTTCTCTGAAAGACTTGCTCGTCGGAGCGGGAACAGAAATAATAGCGCTTTGTTCAGATTCGATCTTTCGCTGATGGTATGACATCGAACCGGACCTGGCTGTAGTCGCACGTGTGACATAATTAAGTTGCTTTGCTGCAGGTATCATTGTAATAAATTGAGGTTAAAGAATTATTCCGTGACAAGAGGATTATCATGCAGCGAATTCCCATTGCACTTGCCAAGCCAGGTATGAAACTGGCAAAAGAAGTTTTCCGACCGGAAAACCCTTCCGGCCCGGCAATGTGTGGAAAAGGCATGGAACTTACGGAATCTCTGCTCGATCGTTTGAGGAACATGGGTATCCGATCCATTACCGTGCAGGGCCATCCTGTCTGGATGGAAGGTGACAGGACGCTGGAAGAGATGCTCGAGGATCTGGATAAACGCTTCAGCCAGGTGGCCGAAGATCCTCTTACCGGCAAATTGAAGAATATCTACCGTGAATATCTCCTCCGGTCGATGGGAGAGTAGCGTGGCGGATATGAGAACTGAAATGAGAAACTTCATTATGGATACCCGGACATTGCCGACCCTTCCGGGAATTGTAACGAAGATCAATTCACTTGCGGAAGACAACCTGTCTTCCGTTCATGAAATGGCTCGTCTCGTCTCTTCGGATCAGGTTCTGTCGGCAAGGATATTGCGACTTGCAAACTCTCCTTCCTATGGTTTCTACCGGGTATCGACCATTTCCAATGCCATGATTCTGCTTGGGGTGGATGTGGTAAAAAGTCTC